>DATAMD010000363.1:0-2018 GCA_036260755.1 Chitinophagaceae bacterium
ATTTCTACTATGCTGGTAAACAATGCGTTTTATTCGATACAAGCTCAGAAGGATACAGCAAGGGCTATTCAATACTTACAGCTTGCAATTGCGTCAGATTCAACAAATGCGGATGCATATTCCAATCTTGCAAAAATACGGGGTGACGAAAAAATGATGCTCCGTGCAAAAACTATGGGATTTTCAAGAGGATATTCACAATCATTTTTACGAAAACAAAAAGAATGCGTAAATAAACAAAAGAAGGGGATAAAACCATTATGAGGGGATCAAAAATTTTAATTCTTGTTCTGGTAGGGCTCGCATTTGGCCGACGGTATTATGATCCAGAAATCGGAATGTGGACAAGTGTTGACCCGGCAGGCCAATTTCACTCACCATATTCTTATGCCGGAAATGGAATGAACCCTATATCGGCTAAGGATCCTGATGGAAATGAACTAATTATAACATTTACCAATGCTAAAGGAGAACAAGTCCCAGCTACAGATGCCCTGAATAATCTTGTAAATTCGGAAGCTTTTATGGACATGGTTGCACCTATGATTGCTGACAAAGTAAACGTATTCGATGTTAAAATAGTGGTTGATAAACAATATTTCAATTCAAAAGTAGTTAATGGCAAAACTGTAGTTGAAGTTGGCCAATGCAAAGACCCAGTAGTTGAGAACCCCTCTGGTAAAGAAGGAGCTGCAATTAATAGGTATAATATATTTGTTGCAGGTCTTAGAAAAAGTGTTGAGGTAGGGGTTACTGTTTTTCATGAACTATTTCATGGAGAGCAGAGAGCATATTATAATGTTACAGATTATGAAGTTCATCATAATAACCCCCAATTAAAAGCAGGAGAACAAGATGTTAAAAAAGCTTATAAGTAGTGTCTTGTTTGTTTCATTTTTATTGTGTTCTTGCCAAAGGGATCGGATTACATCTGGTTTTAATGAACCAGACCGATTTGTAGGCGTCGGATATGTAATTAGTGCAGAATTGGGCTTTTTCAAAAAGGAATATCAAGAATATTTTAGAAAAATTCTAAAAGTCGAAAAATTAACAGAGCAAGAAACAAAATATTCGAATGTTTATGATTTTGATGAGCATTACAAATTTGTAAATATTACTATGCTTTGTCTTTATTCGGACAGTGTAAAACCAAAAGGTGATACTATACATATAATTTATCCCCTATTCTCACACAGTGGCCGCCAATCAACCGATATAACGGTATCAAAATCATATGCTTTTAATTCAAAGCTATTATCGAAAAAAGACATTCAGAATACAACTCTACCTAGTGGTTTTAAGTATTATCTTTCAAAAGAAACCAAAGACATTTTACCGCTTTATTATCCAGTTAAAAATTACCATCTTCAATTTAATGATGACAAAATTAAAAAAACAGTAGACTCAGTACTCTCAATTGTTAAATCATAGAAATCAAAAGGGGATTAAAGACTGAAGACGGCGCCAACCAAAAAGAAAGAAGCGCAAAACAACTCCCCACAACAGCGTCAAGCCAAAATGCCTGCCGCAGGCGCAACACAGGCACTTCGGCTGTGTCGCAACCCGTTGAACAAAGCCGCTCTGCGGCAGCTTAAGAAAGAAACTATATTTAAGATATGAAATTTCAGATTATGACAGCAGCTACAGATCTCACTCCCGGTAAAAGTGTATTTATTGTTAAGTACCGAAATACAGATTCGGGATTAAATTCCATATCCTTATTATATAGTTTTATTATTAGTTAAAATTGCAGATACATTTCCGACGCGGTTTCGTTCAACAAGATTGATTCTGAAACGAAGAGCGTTGTTGCCGGAAATACTCTTTTGTGGCGTTTCAGAATCAATCCTTAAACGTTTGCCGCAATAATTTGCATGAAGGCTTTACTTCCAATTTTCCGCGTGCAGGCTGATTGTGTGTAACAGACTGGGATGTTTAGTTCTGTTTACAGCCACGGGGCACGTCAAAATGACAGTTCGATATTATTTTTTTTGTCATGTATAGATAACGTGGCAAAA
>DATAMD010000364.1:0-4075 GCA_036260755.1 Chitinophagaceae bacterium
AATCATGAATAATTAAATTGAAGGGAAGTTGCAAAGGTAAGCCGAATGGATGTAGTTTTTGTTCTAATTTGATTTGAAAAGACCTGCAAATTATCAATATGTGAAGCAACATCAGGTTTTAAATAAGCATCTTTAATAAGAAGATTAACATTACTAAAATTAATTGTGAAGATTAAAAAACAAAAATCAGCTTGCGGGTATTAACTTTACATACCATAAATATTAAAAATACTTTACGATTGGCTATCTTTTTTAAAAACAGCAGGAGAGACGACAGAAAATGTAAAAAGATTTTAATTCTGCTGATTATCTTTTTCTGTTCGGTTATAAATTCATTTTCACAGGCCGATACTTCTTTTTGGTTTGCTGCACCAGCCATAACACCAAGTCATGAAAACACACCGATTGTTTTAAGGATGGCAACTTATTCTCAGCCGGCTACTATAACTATTTCTCAGCCGGCCAATCCATCTTTTGTTCCGTATAGTTTTTATTTGAACAGCAACACAGCTATTACAAAAGATATAACGAGCCAACTGAACATTGTTGAAAATAAGCCAAGTGAAAGTATTTTAAAATATGGCATAAAAATTAAATCAACTGCTAATATATCAGCATATTATGAAGAAGGTCATTCTTTAAATCCTGAGATCTTTCCATTGAAAGGTAAAATAGCCGAAGGTTTAAATTTTCTTATCCCATCTCAAACCAGATTTAATAATTACCCGACTTCTCCTATTCCTGCGCATAATGGTTTTGTGATAGTGGCAACCGAAGATAGTACTAATATAACAATTACTCTTACAAAAGCTGACCCTCTTGGTCATTTGCCCGGTGTTCCTTTTCAAATAACTTTAAATAAAGGCCAATCGTATGCGGTTGTTTCTGCCAGTAATTTATCAACTCAACATTTAGGAGGTTCAACAATACAAGCAACCAAACCCGTTTGCGTTACGATTTATGATGATTCTATTCAGGTTGATAATCATTGGGATTTGATAGGTGATCAAATAGTGCCAGAGATAAATACGGGCCGCGAATTTATTATTGTGCGCGGTGCATTTTATTATTCGCAAATTTCTAATCAAGACCTTTTTTATGTATGGCCTACTGTGGATAATACAAATATTTATGTAAATGGAAATTTGGTAAGTACTGTTAATCGTGGACAATCTTATGAAGGTACATTAAGTGGTGCCAGTGCTTACATAACTACTTCAAATCCATCTTATGTTTTGCAACTTACAGGAGTGAGTGGAGAAGCTGCCGCCACTTCTTTGCCCAGTATAAAATGTACAGGCTCCCAAACAGTTTCTTTTGTAAGATCTACACCCGAATTGTTTTATTTAAACATTTTATGTAAGACACCCGATATTGGAAATTTTTCATTGAACGGGAATAATAATATTATTACATCATCTATGTTTCAACCTGTACCAGGCACTAACGGTATTTGGCAGGCTGCAAGAATTAATATGGCTGACAACCTTTCGAATATTGATCAATTAATTCAAGCGGGTGTTGCAACTTCTGTAACAAACAGTTCAGGTCTTTTTCATTTAGGTTTTATAAACGGAGGAACTGGTACCGGCAGCCGACTTGGTTATTTCTCTAATTATGCAACCGTTAAAACATCACCCACTGTAGCATCAGCATCATGTTTTGGTTCAAACATAAAATTAACATCAACATTGGTTAGCGGGGCATCGTATTCGTGGAGCGGCCCTAACGGATTTACCTGCTCAAGTAACGATACAACTATTTATAATGCAAACTTCAGTAATACCGGCACTTATTATTTAACTGCAAATATTAATGGTTGCGGAACATCGTTCGACAGTGTTGTTTTAACTGTGCATCCTTTACCAACAATTAATTTTGTAAAACCGGTAGATACTGTTTGTTACAAGAATTCTAAAAACATAAATTTTACCTTAACCGGAACTGCACCGTGGAATTTAATTTATACTGATGGGGTTAATAACGATACTCTTTCAGCCATCACAAAATCAGCATCATTTTTTTTAGCTAAGCCAACGGCTACAACTGTTTACAGTATTAATAACATAACCGATTCTAATACCTGCACCACCACGGCCATTGTTGTTCCTCAAAAAGACACCTTAGTTGTTAATCAATTGCCTGTTGCCAATTTTGGTTATTCAACTATTCATTGCGAAAAAAATGCTGTAACATTTTATGATAGTTCGAAAGCAAATTTAGACTCGTTGGTTAATTGGTATTGGATAATGGGAAATGACAGTATCAGAAATGTTGCAAATAAAAACCCTTTTACCGAAACATATTCTCCCTGGGGAAATTATACAGTAAAACTTGCAGTGCAATCGAGCATGGGTTGCAAGAGCGATACGATTACCAAAACAATTACCATTCATCCGTTACCAACTGTTGGATTTATTTTGCCCGAAGTTTGTTTAAATGATGCATCGGCCTTATTTACCGATACAACAAAAATGATCGATGGTTCGCAATTAAAATCGTTATTAACCCCATCAGTATAAATTAAATTCCACGGTGCAGTTCCGGTTAAGGTAAAATCTATAAACATTTATATCCAAATTTTCAAACACCTGCAAGCAAACCTTATTCGGTAAAGATGATTGCACGTTCGGGTAATGCTTCTGTTTGTGCCGATTCGTTAACAACAATTATTACAATTCATCAAAGCCCTAAAGTTGTGTTTGAAGTTTTACCCGGCATTTGTAACGATACAACTGCCAGAAAAATAACACAGGCAAATGAAACAGGAAATGTACCCGGAACATTTGCATTTTACGGAACAGGTGCTGATACAACAACGGGAATATTTTCGCCACGGCAGGTTGCAGCCGGAACTTATCCAATAAAATATGTTTATACAACTGCTTTTGGTTGCAGCGATTCGGCAACACAAAATCAAATTGTTTGGCCATCACCTGTTGCAAAATGGGGAGTGAGTTCGCCAACATGCGAAAAAAATAATATCACTTTTACAGATTCATCAATCAACCTTGCCAATAACCAAAGTAAAATAATTAAATGGTATTGGCATTTTGGCGATGCTGCAACAGATTCCATCATCACCAATAATCTTCCTTTTACAAAAAAATATAACTCGGCAAATATTTATAATGCAAGATTATTTGTGCAAACCGATAGCGGTTGTGTAAGCAAAGCCAACACACAAATTATTAATGTTCATTATTTGCCAAAACCAAATTTTGGGTTACCCGTAATTTGTTTGCCCGATGGAACCGGGCAGTTTACTGATTCATCAACCATTGCCGATGCATCAATGCTTAATTATTTATGGAACTTTGGCGATGCCGCAAACCCAACGCCATCGCTGCTTCCAAGCCCAACGCATAAATTCAGTTCTTTGGGGCCATTCAACATTCAATTAAAATTAACATCGAAAGATGGTTGTATCGATTCGTTGCAAAAACAACTCACAACAGTTTATCCGCAACCAAAAGCAAACTTTACAATTCAGTCTGCCGAAGTATGTTTGGGCGATACAATTAATTTTTTTGATGCATCAACAAATTATACTAACTCAATAAAATATTGGTACTGGGATTTATCGCAAAATAATTTTTCGAGAGTAAAAAATCCTTCACGCCAATTTTCCGATTCGGGAACATTTAATATCAGCTTATTTATTGTTGATGCAAAAGGTTGTTTAAGCGATACTGCAATTAAACCGGTTGTTGTAGATGCTTATCCGCACCTTTCTTTAACTCATAAGGTTGTTGTTTTGCAGGGCGGCAGTTTGCAATTGAAACCTGTTTTTTATGCGGTTAATCCAATATTTAACTGGTCGCCAAATTTATTTTTAGACAGCACAAATGTTGCGTATCCTGTTACCTCGCCTTTAAATGATATTACTTATAAACTTACTTTAACCGGCAAAGGAAATTGCGCAGTAAGCGATACCGTTTTTGTAAAATTATTATTAAGCCCTGTTGTGCCAAATGTATTTAGTCCAAATGGTGATGGCATCAACGATACCTGGATCATACAATATTTAGACAGTTATCCAAACTGCGAAGTGAAAGTTTTCGACAGAAGCGGC
>DATAMD010000366.1:0-1512 GCA_036260755.1 Chitinophagaceae bacterium
TTTTGCATTATTATAACAAATGTCCTGAATTATTTTACCGGTTAATGCAATATCATTCGGCAATTCTCCATTTTCAATTTCTTCACCAAATAAATTACACAATAACCGCCTGAAATATTCGTGACGGGGATACGACAAAAAACTTCTCGAATCGGTTAGCATACCAATAAACTTACTCAGCAAACCCATATTGGATAAGGCATTGATCTGTTTCATCATTCCATCTTTCTGATCCAAAAACCACCACGCACTTCCATATTGTATTTTTCCTTCCACACTTCCGTCATTAAAATTACCGATCATCGTTGCCATCAATTCATTATCTGCCGGATTCAAATTATACAAAATAGTTTTCGCTAATTTATTATCGCTATCCAACTTATTTAAAAATTTAGATAATGCTCTTCCCTGCGAAAAATCGCCGATAGAATCCCATCCGGTATCGGCACCTAATTGCTGCAATCTTCTCGAATTATTATTTCGCAATGCCCCCAAATGAAATTGTTGCACCCAACCTTTTTCCCAATCCCATTCGGCAAAATGAACCAACATGGCAGATTTGAATTTGCGTTGTTCCAATTCATTCAAATGTTTGCCCGAATGAATTTTAGAAAAGATGGTATCAATTTCATGTCCCGTAAAATCTTCTGCATAAATTTCTTCCAATCCATGATCACTCACACAACATCCCATCGATGCAAAAAAATCGTGGCGGTTTTGTAATGCAAATAAAAAATCGTCGAAGGATAAAATAGAAATATTGGTAACAGCTTCAATCTTTTTTACATACTCATTAAACTTTTCAGTATCGCCAACATTCATTGCATTATCCGGGCGAAATGCAGGCAGCACTGGGATTTCAAATCCATCATTTACCAACTGCGCATGAAATTCTAACGAATCAACCGGATCATCAGTTGTGCAAACTGTTTTCACATTCATCTTGCGCAATAAATTCTTTACAGAATATTCTTTCGATCTTAATTTTTCGGAACATTCATCATAAATATTTTTTGCAGAATCGGTATTCAATAATTCATGAACATCAAAATAACGTTGCAATTCTAAATGTGTCCAGTGATATAACGGGTTGCGCAAAGTGTACGGAACCGTTGCCGACCATTGTTTAAATTTTTCAAAATCGGTTGCATTACCGGTAATAAATTTTTCATTTATACCATTGGCACGCATGGCACGCCATTTATAATGATCGCCGTACAACCAAATCTGGGTAAGGTTTTCGAAGTTTTTATCTTCTGCAATTTGTTGTTGCGGTAAATGACAATGATAATCAATAACAGGCATTTCCTTTGCAAACTCGTGATACAATTTTTGAGCAGTTTTATTACTCAACAAAAAATTTTCATCTAAAAAAGTTTTCATGTTACCAACTTTAGTTTTTCAATTATACTTCGTTGCGTCGCACTCTTGTACGCTTTGTTCTTTATTCATCAATCGCAAATCGAAGAATCGTAAATCGCAAGTAGTCACCGGTTTTTTATTCTTGCGATA
>DATAMD010000367.1:0-10589 GCA_036260755.1 Chitinophagaceae bacterium
TTATCCTGTAAAATCGTCCGGCGAAATTGTAAAAGGCGATTTGGTGATTGCAAAAAAAGATAGCCTGACAATCATTCAGCAAAAATTCAGGAGCACCGTAATAATCAAGCAGGTAAACAGTTTTGGCGTTACGGGATTAACATTACCTTTCTTAAATCCGGTAACAAGAGAGAATGAATTAGAGCCGTATGTTTTAGTTAGAGTGATGAATTAAGAGTTATGAGTTATGAATTGTTTACTTATTACTTACAACTTAAAACTTACAACTTGTATTACCATTCAAACGCAGCATAACTTTTAGGATTATCTAATCGAAAACTTTTTTCATCGCCATTCACTTTTGCATGAATGATATTAATTTGTTTTTCCTGATAATCGTATAAAATAGTTGTATTTACTTCTATCTTTTTTACCGAAGAAATATTAGGTACTTCAAAATAAGTCCAGATACTTTCCTGCTGCAATTCAAAGCCCAAATAATTTAATTTAACCGGTTTATTATCGGCTTTGATCTGCAATCGCGAAAGCAAATAATTATTGATCAGTTTATCGGTAGCGGCTTTATCGGCAGGATGCGACAGATCAACTTTTGCAGTGCTGTATTTTTTTAAAGTGTTTTCAAAATCATCGGTAAAAATCCGCACACTTAGTTCCAATACATTATCTTTAGCGTTGTGGGTTACATCGATGATGGAAATATATAATGGATGGTTTTTTGCTTCATCCATCTTATAAATAGCCGGATGATTTTGAACAGAAATATTTGTTGTTTGAACGGCAGAAAAAAAAGCTATCATCAACCATTGAAATAAACTATTTACCATTTAACCATCATTTTTTGATGGCTCAAATGTCAGTATTTAAATTGAACTGCAAAACATGGATGCAATTAAGATTTATTTTGAGATTGGATTTTCGCATATTGTAAACTGGACGGCATTAGACCATATACTTTTTATTATTGCTTTAAGTTTACGGTATCAGTTTAGCGATTGGAAAAAATTATTGGTGCTGATAACCGCATTTACCATTGGTCATACAACAACATTGACTTTAGTTGTATTTAATGTGCTGCATTTATCGAAAGCATGGATAGAGTTTTTAATTCCGGTAACCATTGCCATCACAGCAGTGAGTAATTTTTTTGTGAAGAAGTTTAGTTTTAAATCTAAGTTCCCTTTGATTTATTTTTTTGCTTTGATATTTGGATTTATTCATGGATTAGGATTCAGTAACGATTTAAAAAGTTTGATAGGCAACGGCAATGGTGTGGTAATTAAATTGCTTGCGGCAAATATCGGGATCGAATGCGGGCAAATATTTTTTGTGTTCTGCATTTTAATTATCACGGCAATTGCAACGCAACTCTTTAAAATAAACAGAAGAGAATATTTGTTATTTTTAAGCAGCGGCATTTTTGCTTTGGCAATTGAAATGGCGGTGGAGAGAATTCCGTGGGGACATATTTAATGAGTGAATGATAGAATTGATGAATGATAGAATAAAAAAAACTAACTAATAAACCATTAAACTAAAAACCAATTCGTGTAATTCGCAAAAATTCGTGTAATAAAACAAAAAACTAAATCGTTGAATGAAATGTCAGGTTGGGCTTGTCGAAACCATGTATAAAAAACTAAAAACTAACTGATTAACCAATAAACTATTAAACCAATAAACTACTTTACCAATAAACCAAAAACACCAATGAGAAAACTATTTGTTTTATTAACGATTATTTCGGCTGTTGCTGTGCATGCACAGGATATTCGAAACAATCCAACATCCAATCACGGCAACAAATTCGAACAGTTGGGTACCATTCTTCCCACACCCAACGAATATCGTACGGCAAGTGGTGCACCCGGCCCAAAATATTGGCAACAACGTGCCGATTATGATATTAAAGCCGATCTGGATGAAAAGAATTTAAAATTAACCGGAAGCGAAACCATCACGTATTTCAACAATTCGCCGGATGTATTAACTTATTTATGGTTCCAGTTGGACGAGAATCAACACAGCACTGTAAATAATGCAAACTATCAGGATGCAAGTACATTGGGCCGCGGTATTTCTACAACCATGATCGACAGGTTGGATGAACAAAAAACCGATAACGGCTACGGCGATAAAATAACTAAACTAACTGATGCTTCCGGAAAAAAATTAAGCTACACCATCAACAAAACAATGATGCGTGTTGATTTGCCCGCAGCATTAAAACCCGGACAGAAATTTATTTTAAACATCGACTGGAATTATAAAATCTCCGATCGTATGAGCATGGGCGGTCGCGGCGGTTATGAATATTTTCCTGAGGATGGCAATTATTTATTTACAATGACACAATGGTATCCGCGTTTATGTGTGTACAGCGATTTTCAGGGATGGCAGAATCATCAGTTTACCGGTCGCGGTGAATTTGCTTTAACCTTCGGAAATTTTAATGTGAAGATGACCGTGCCTGCCGATCATGTGGTGATGGCAACAGGCGAAGCACAAAATTATCCGCAAGTATTATCTGCTGCACAATTAGCACGCTGGCAAAAAGCGCAAACATCAAAAGAACCCATAGAAATTGTAACATTGGATGAAGCAAAGAAAGCCGAAGTTGCAAAAAATCAATCAAGAAAAACCTGGATATTCAAAGCCGAAAATGTAAGAGATTTTGCATGGGGCTCTTCCCGCAAATTTATCTGGGATGCATTGGCAACAAAAGTGGATGGCAAAAAAGTTATGTGCATGAGTGCTTACGGAAAAGAAGCCTATGGTTTGTACCGTAAGTTCTCTTCTAAAACTGTTGAACACACTATTAAATCTTATTCTAAATTTTCAATCCCTTATCCATATCCTGTTGCACAAAGTTTGGAAGCAAGCAACGGTATGGAATACCCGATGATCTGTTTCAACTTTGGCCGTACAGAAAAAGATGGTACTTACAGCGAAGGTGTGAAGAATGGAATGTTGGGCGTTATCATTCACGAAGTAGGTCATAACTTTTTTCCGATGATCGTTAACAGCGACGAAAGGCAATGGACATGGATGGATGAAGGTTTAAACAGTTTTGTTGAATACCTGACCGAAGAATTGTACGATAACAAATTTCCTTCACGCAAAGGTGCTGCATGGACAATTGTTGATTACATGAAATTGCCCAAAGATCAGTTAGAACCCATTATGACCAACAGCGAAAACATTGTAAACTTTGGCCCTAACGCTTATACCAAACCGGCAACTGCTTTAAATATTTTACGCGAAACAATTATGGGAAGAGAATTATTTGATTATTCTTTCCGCGAATATGCACGCCGCTGGGCATTTAAACATCCGACGCCTGCAGATTTGTTCCGCACAATGGAAGATGCCAGTGCCGAAGATCTGGATTGGTTTTGGAGAGGATGGTTTTACGGCATCGATCCGGTTGACATTGCCATCGATACCGTTAAACATGCCGTGTTTGATGCCGATGCTGTTGCAACCGCACCTGCAAATAATGATGGAAGAAGAGGCGCTTTTGGTGGTGAACGTAAATTAGATAAACCTGCTGTTCCCGTGTTTGATGATATTTCTAAAATAAGAAACAGAGAAGATAAAAAAATAGTTTTTTTAGCCGATGCAGATACTTCGTTACATGATTTTTATTGGAAATACGATCGCGGAATTATTCCTTACGATTCAACCATAAAAATTACAGCTCCATCTTTTGGCGGCACTCCTGAACCATTATCCGCCGAAGAAAAAGCAAAATATAAAGATGTGCATTTGTACGAAATAACTTTCAGCAATAAAGGAGGTTTGGTAATGCCGATCATTGTTCAGTTTACTTTCGAAGATGGCACATCAGAAATTGAAAGGATACCTGCACAAATATGGCGCAAGAACGAAAACACTGTGACCAAAGTTTTTTTAACACATAAAAAAGCTACCGGTATTTTATTGGATCCGTTAAAAGAAACTGCCGATATCAATACAGGCAATAACAGTTGGCCAAAAGCTGAAGAGCCTTCAAAATTCCAGTTGTTTAAAGCAAATAATTTTAACAGGCGAAACCCTGCAGGCGGTGCCAACCCAATGCAGAAATTAAATAAATAAAAAGATAAAACCCGAAGTAAGAAGGCCGCCCGGATTAATTCGGGTGGCTTTTTTTATGAGCAAAGATTAACCACAAAGAACGCAGAGATTCACAAAGCCTTTTTGAGTACTCTGTGAAAAAACTTTGTGTACTCTGTGGTAAAATATTTGAATGAGGCTCCGAACGTTGAAGTGTGTGACGAAATTCAAGCCTCATAAGGATTTTCAGCCGGTAAGCAAAAAATCAATACCCTGTACTTCCGTCGCGTACTTTGATGCTTTTTTTCTTTGCATTCTTTTTATCAAAATCGTTTACCTGTTTTGGTTTTGCCGAAACGGGCTTTTGTTGTACAGTATCTTTTGCAGCGGCAGTAACTGTTTTATTAATAAGCGCCACAGGATTATATAAAGAATCTAATAAATAAGTTTCGGTTTTTATGGGTGTAGGATTGCCCGGCCGGTAATATTTCCACTCGCCATGTTTCATACTGTAGGCATCAATTTTAATGATTTTCTTTTCGAACTTATCGGGATCATCAATATCGGCCACTTCAATGGTATCATATTTTTTTGCGGGGTCAACAGCACGCCAGCTTTCCTGGTGTTCTAATTGGTTCTCATAAAAATATAGTTGATTACCATCTTTATTATTCCATTTATAATTTTCAACAGCTATCAAATCGCCCATCAAATTATATCTTCTCCATTTGCCTTCTTTCAGGTTATTTTTAAAAATGCCTTCTTCTTCAAAACCCGGTTCGCCGCGCAATTCTTCCACACGAACCACCCATTTACCTTGTTTCTTGCTATTAAAATCGGTACAATCAAGCGTATCGCGGTTCGATGTAAGCCGGTATGTTTTGCATTGCGCATCACATTCATTTGCAAGTAAAATCAGGAATAAAAAAAGCAAACGCATAAAAAATAATTATCGGTATAAAAAATTGGCTACACGAATTTCAAAGAATTACAGCAATTAATGAAGCAGTTATTTTTAATTTCTTCACAAAATAAAGGATGGCATTTATAATGTGTTAATTTTACACATTAAATATGTATTTTTGAAAACTAAACCGATTGTTATGCATCTTCTAAAAAAGTTATCAGCACTTGCTTTATTTGTTTTTATCCTCAGTTCGTGTAAAAACAAAAACACCGAAATTGTTACAAACGATACTGCCACCATCGATGGCCATCCTGCATGGATTATGCAGGGAAATATTTACGAAGTGAATGTTCGCCAATACACGCCTGAAGGCACTTTTAAGGCATTTGAAAAAAATCTCGATCGTTTAAAAGATATGGGCGTGCAAACACTTTGGTTTATGCCAATTAACCCGATAAGTAAAGCTGATCGCAAAGGAAGTTTGGGAAGTTATTATGCGGTAAGTTCTTACACCGATATTAACCCTGAGTTTGGTAATATGGACGATTGGAAAGCATTGGTAAAAGATGCACACGAAAAAGGAATGAAAGTAATTATTGATTGGGTACCCAATCATACCGGAGCCGATCATTACTGGTTACAGAAGCATCCTTCTTTTTATGTGATTGATAGCGCAACCGGCAAAGCAAAGATGGCAGCCGATTGGGCCGATACAAGAAAATTAAATTATGCCAATCAGGAGTTGAGAGATACTATGATTGCGCAATTAAAATATTGGATCAAAGAATCTGATATTGACGGATTTCGTTGCGATGTTGCCAGTGATGTGCCCGATGATTTCTGGAAAAGATGTATCACAGAATTAAGAAAAGAAAAAAATATTTTTATGCTGGCCGAAGGCGATAAGCCCGAATTAAATGCCGATGGTTTTGATGCTACCTATGCATGGAATGATTTTGCAATGATGAAAAAAATTGCAAAGGGCCAACGCAAGGCTTCTGCGATCGACAGCTCGTTAAACAGAACCGATTCAACTTTTCCAAAGTTTACATTGCGCATGGCATTCACCAGCAATCATGATGAGAACAGCTGGAATAAAGCCGATTATGAAACCATGCCCGGCGATGTGCATGCACCGTTTGCTGTGTTAACACAAACGATGAAAAACTATGTGCCATTGATTTACAGCGGACAGGAAGAACCATTGCTGCGGCCACTTAAATTTTTTGATAAAGACACCATCAGTTTCGGTAAATATGCAAGAGCTGATTTTTATAAAAAATTACTGGCATTAAGAAAATCGAATGAAGCACTTGCATCTGATGCAAATTTTATCAGGGTAAAAACAACTGTCGATGATAAAGTGTATGCTTTTGTTCGCGAATTGAATAATAAAAAAAATATTGGTTGTTTTAAATCTGAGTAAAGATGCCGTAAAAGCAAAAACATGGACACCCGATATTTTTGGTACGGCTACAGAAGCATTTACCAATCAAACCGAAGAATTAAAACGGGGAAAAGAATTCGATCTAAAACCATGGGCTTATCTGGTGTATGAATATAAGTAACAGCATGCCGGTTGAAATTTCAACCGGCTTTTTTTTTGGATAAGATAAACCAATTAGTTTCGCAGTATGAACAGACAGCAACTTATTCATCAGATTAAAGAAAAAAAATCTTTTCTCTGTGTTGGTTTAGATACCGATCAAACAAAAATTCCCAAACACCTGCAATCTAATGCCGGTGCGGTTTTTGAATTTAATAAAGCTATCATCGATGCAACAAAAGATTATTGTGTTAGTTATAAAATAAATACGGCATTTTACGAAGCTCAGGGATTAAAAGGCTGGGAGGCAATGGAAGAAACTTTGCATTATATTCCTTCCACCCATTTTAAAATTGCCGATGCCAAACGTGGTGATATCGGCAACACATCGGCTCAGTATGCAAAAACGTTTTTTGAAACATTGCCTTTCGATGCAGTTACCGTTGCGCCTTACATGGGCGAAGACAGTGTGCGCCCGTTTTTAGAATACGAAAATAAATTTGCTATTGTTCTGGGGTTAACCTCTAACAAAGGCGCCAACGATTTTGAACTAAAAAAAATAGGGAACGATTATTTGTACGAAAAGGTTTTAAGCACGGTTGCATCGTGGGGAACGATTGACAATTTAATGTTTGTTGTGGGTGCAACGCAGGCAACAGAATTAATTAATATCCGTAACATTATACCCGATCATTTTTTATTGGTGCCTGGCGTTGGATTTCAGGGCGGCAGCCTGGAAGATGTAAGCAAATACGCACTGAATAAGGATTGTGGCTTATTGGTAAATGCAAGTCGCGCCATTATTTATGCCGGTGAACACGAAAGTTTTGCTTCGGAAGCAACGGCCATTGCTGCACAATATCAGATTGAAATGAGTAAATATTTAAGTGAAATATTTTTGTAACGGGCAATAGAATTATTGACGATCTTAGATAAAAGCAACATAAACAATTTTTAATTTTTATCTGCGGGATGAAACATCTGCTCCAGCAATTTATATAATTCGGGATGATGTGTTTTTAATTCATCGGGCTGTTCAAAAAAATATTCAGATACTACTGCAAAAAATTCTGCATCATTTGTTGCTCCGTAAAAATTAATATCGTTGTGTTCGTAGCTGCGCATCTCTTCAATTGTTTTGTGCATGATGTTTATCCAAGGCATCAGGTAAGGTCGCGACAATAAATATTCGGGAATGCCATCCGACGAACCATCGGCTTTATCAACCAAGTGCGCAAATTCGTGGATAACGGTATTATGCCCGTCATTTGAATTTTGAAAAGAAGCACGTACCGAAGTTTGCGATAATAACATTTGCCGTTGCAAAGCACCATCACCAACCATTCCCAGAATAAAGCGGTCGTTGCCTTCAAACTTATAATCCTGATTAAAAGTATCTTTAAATAAAAGCACTTCCGAAATATTATTATAACGCCAGTTTGGAAAACCAAAGATCACAATAATGGCGCCTGATGCAATTAAGATGCGGTCTATATCTTCAACAACAGTACCAACACCTGTAATGGTTACATGCTGCAGAAAATCTTTGATGCGGTTTTCGAAAATTAGTTTTTGCTCATCTGTCAGTTTGCGGTAAAACGCTACGTGATCCATCAATAATTGTTTTGTACCGGCAGGCATCTTAAAACTACGGATACGTTTATGTTTATTGAGATGAAACTTCAGGCTTAAAAAAATAACAATTATAAAAACGATTAATCCAAACATATCAGGTTCTCAATACTTTCAAATGCAAAATAGACATTGTTATGCGTCGATGTTTTTTTTTAAGGAATTAATTATAAATAACCGGCCGACAAAATGATGACAAATTTCTTTGCACACAAGCATTTGCTTAAGATTTGTTACCCGAAAAAAAACTCAAAACCCTACAATTTATTCGTGATAAAAGTCATAGTTATTTTCTTAATTGTTTATTAGTTTTAGGTTGATCAATTAAGCATTCTGCTGATGAGATGGGATTATAGTTTGCACCGTTAAATACCACGCCATGAAAACTATTAAACACATTTTGAAAAAAAAATCATTGAACTCAGTTTCAATTTGCAGTGATGCAATAGTTATTGAAGCATTAGCTTTAATGGAATCGGAGAATTTAGATTATGTTGTTGTTACCGAAAATAATAGTTGCGTTGGTGTGATGAGTGAAACCGATTATACACATAAAATTATTCTCGGGCAAATGGATGCTGAAACAACCCGGGTAAAAGATATTATGACTCAATGTATCCATGCCGTTGATATTAATGAATCTGTTTTAAAATGTTTGGAATTGATGGATTCGTTTAAGATCAGGCACCTGCTTGTTTTTGAAGGTTTTTTATTTAAAGGCGTAATTACATTACACGACCTGATGCATGCTTTTGCAAAAGAGAATCCTGTCGGCTTGCAAGAGTTGGAAAAAGCATCTTATCAATTCAGTTGCGCCATTGCAGGTAATCAGCAACATTATTATAATTTAAAAATTTGAGAATGAAAATCAGCCTCTGAAAAATTATTTTTCATCATTAAAATTAATTTTATGAAAGATGTAACTGTGATGGTTATCCCCGAACTGAAAGAATATAAAAATGATGCGTTTACCGGAGAGGTTATTTATATTCATAAAAAACTTGGTGCACCCAAATTCAGCGAACACAACACAAAATACATTGCACCTTATTGGTTAGATGTTAATCAGGTAGAACGAATTTATCAAATTCTTGAAGTGAGATCGGTAGGGGATTCGTACGAAGTTTATCTCGGCAACTCTTTTATTTTAAAAGATGGCTGGGATAATATCGGCCAGAGAAGAAAATACGAATATCATACACTCGAAAGTTTTGGATTCAGCGAAGCGAGTGATGGTTTTTTAATTCCGCTTAAACAAAAAAAGGCAGGGCATAATGGCAATGGCCAGCATCTGATACACGAATCGTTTCAGTGACAGTGATGTTTTTATTATTGATCAATCTAAAAAAATATTATGAAAATAAATAAGGTTAAAAAAGTATTGATCGCAATCGACTATAACCCTACTGCACAGCAGGTTGCCGAACAGGGATATTCGATCGCTAAATCGATGAATGCCGAAATAATTTTGCTTCATATAATTGCCGATCCCGAATATTATTCCCTAACACAATACAATCCCATCATGGGTTTTACGGGTTATGTTGATATAGGCCCGCTGCAACTGAACGTTATTGAAGATCTTAAAAAAGCATCCCAGTTATTTCTCGATAAAACAAAGAGTCATCTGGGCGATGAGGCCATCATAACATTAATTAAGGAAGGCGGTTTTTCGGAATGTATTTTAGAAACTGCAAAAGATTTAAAGATTGATATGATTGTGATGGGATCGCACAGCCGCAGATGGTTAGAAAATATTTTGATGGGGAACGTAACCGAAAAAGTGTTGCATCATACTTCAATACCTGTATTAATTGTACCTACAAAAAAACAGAAATAGGTAGCAGTCGCAAATATCGCTGACCTGTTTTTTCTGGCCGGTTTTATATTTGGGGCATCATATCATGCCTCAAAAAAAGTTTGCATCATTCAAAACAATTTATATTTTGGATTTATCGGTTGATTGCTGATAAAACAACCATTTCATTAACCTTAAATCAACTGCAATGAAAAAACTATTGCTGCTTTAATTTTAGCGTTTTTGTTTAGTGATATTATTAATCATTCTTTTATCATGTTCAGGAATTGTCATCGTAGAAGTTAATTATCGGCGCCATTCAATTTTTCAGAAATCAAATCATAAAACCAAAAAAGAAAATCAGGCAAACCCAATCCTCTTTTGTTATTCAGCAAAACGAATGAGCTCTTGCTATTCAATAGAAAATGAATGAGAATTTGCGAAATAGCCTGATGTGTTTTTTGGGTATTGCAATCTTGTTTTGGCCTTTCGAAAACTAAAATTATTTTTTACAAAAGCCCTTTACCTTTTATACTATTTTGTTTACCGATTTTTGAAATTCCAATTACTTTCAATTTCTATTTTCAATTTTAAACCTAACAAATATGTTTATTAAACAAAGAAAGAAAGTATTGGTAATTACTGCCATTACC
>DATAMD010000369.1:0-2599 GCA_036260755.1 Chitinophagaceae bacterium
TTGCCTGCCTCGAATATAGGTGAAAGCAATCTCATTTGCTGCTCTTCATAATGTTCTTTCGAGGAATTAAAACCCGGCTGATGAAATAAAACAAATTTCCATTCGGCATTTTTTGCTTTCTCTAAATCGCTTTTCACCCAATCGAGTAATTCCTTATCAGTCCAATCCATATAAACATCCGCATCAATTACTAACCAGTGTGCATTTCCGTAATCATAAGAAAAATTTGTCATCCTTGGATATGCTTCACCAGCAGCATCCAAAAAAGCCCTTCTATTTTCATCTGACGCAATTAAAGCAGGTAAAACATTTGTTCCTTCTTGAAATAAAGGTCCGTTTAAAGGTTGTTGCCAATAATAATAGTAAGCCAAAGCATCGGGATACTTATTAAGATTTCTTGTATCGGCGTCATGATTGCCGACTGCTGCAACAAACGGAATTTTACTCATAATGGGGAAGCCGTATTCATTAGACGTATCGGCATTATATATAGGCCAAAATCTTCTATTGTATTCTCTTATTAATCCATTATCATAAACAATGTCGCCTGGAATAAAGGCTATGTCTGCTTTTGCATTATAAACACCTTTAGCAATATTAATAGCATCAGTTGAGCCTGCTCCAATATCACCAAAAACAATAAAATTTTGGTCTTGATTTTTTGCTTTTGCAGCATGTGCTTGAGAAATAAAAACAATTGAATCATTTTTTATTACCCTATAAGAAAACATCTCTCCGGGAATAAGATTTGTGAATTCTGTTTCATATAATCTATGAACAGGGGTTCCCGAAATATTAATTATCTTAAATTCAGGTGTAATTGATTTTATCCAGTCACTCTTTTTTTCTGATTTATATTCTACAATCCAATTGGCACCCAAATTTTCTGTTTGCCATAAAAGCTTTAACGAACTTTGAGATGGGTTATAGCCGACTTGTAAATACGGATTAACTACAAATTTCAGTTTACCTTTTTGAGAATAACCACATTGGCAGCATAATAATAAAACAAAACCAACTACATATCTCATATAAAACTTTTCTCGAAATAAAGCTATTGAGTTTACCAAATAGTTATTTTAATTTTATTATTTTATTATTAAATGTAATCGGAGAAACCAATTCCGTAATTAAATATTTTAAAGGTTGATAAAAAAGCTATGAAGCTCATACATGACATTGAAGATTTAGAACCATCTATTAAAGACAAACTTATTTACTTAGCCAATGCTGTTATCAGGGATGCCAAAACAGGTAACGCTTATGCTCATTAAAATAACAAAACCTTCAACATTTCATTTGCACAAAAAAGCGGATGTTCTATAACATCCGCCTATTTGTCCCATTAGCGGGACTGACTTCCTTTGCACACATATTCTAATGTATCCTGTTTATACCATGTAATCGTTGTTGGTCAAAAAACACAACAACGGCGTAGTGGGAACACAAACAAAGTACAAAAGTGATATTTGATACTTTACCCTATTTTTCTCCTCCTATAATGATCATTATGATTAAAGGGATAATAATCAGGATAGCGACTTTCTAGCCATTAAATTTTTTACTTTTTTTAGTAATAAAATATTTATTGTATATTATTTTTATTCTATTTTTCGAATAATATAAATGTGCAAAAAGAAAAACAAAAATTACTATAAGAATCATAAAATTTTTATTAGTTAGGATTGAAATTTGTTTTACATCCAGTCCAAAATAAAATTTCAAACCTTCCAATACAAAACTAATATGAACTAAAAAAGCAAAAGACATTGCATTACATGCATGTACCTTACTTAGCCATTCTCCTTTATCGTGCCGCATAGCCCAATCATAAACAACCACAAAAATTAAATTATACATATTTACTTATCTAATAGGTTTTCTGTAATACTTTTCCCTGTTTTTGCCTCTACTACTGCATTAGCTATAAAATATGCAGCTCCTACTGCCCATCCTGCCCCAGGCACAGAGGCAGAAAGTGCATATATACCAGCATCCACAGCTAAATCTGCCGTATGATGTGGCTTCCATCCATTTACAGCTCCATCAATTACAGTCAATCCAGCACTAGCACCAGCCAATGTTGTACTAGCTCCTTCCAAATATTTGCTTCCACTTAAAATTTCAGAAGTATTTCCAGTTACAGCTTTAGCAAGTTTTTGAGCACCTACTACAGCCTGTTTTGTACCATCGAGCGACTGTGCTATTGCCTCTACTGTTTTTTCTGTGACTTTTAAAGCCCCTCCTTTTTCTTTTGGTTCTGCATTTCCCTTATCAGAAGTTGTGGTTGAACTTTTGCTTGCATATTCTTGAACTTCTTTCGACGTTTTCGCATTATCAACGGTTACCGATGTTCCTTCTTTTGTGTTTGCATACGTAGTTTTCCCATTCGCATAGTTTAGCGTGTGCATGTTTGCTCCGCCATCATTTTTTACACCTTCTCTTTTTTTCCAAGAACCGTCTTTTTGCTGATCAAATATCCATTCTGGTTTCATTCCATCAGGATCAATAAAACGTATTGGATTATTATAAGCATAATTGTAAGGTGTCCATCTTCTACTTACTTCAGATTTCGGATCAATAACTGTCCACCTTCCAA
>DATAMD010000370.1:0-1738 GCA_036260755.1 Chitinophagaceae bacterium
GGCAAAATAAACTGCCTCCTGCCTTATCTCGTTTTTACATTTTTTGGTCCAGTATCGAAGTAAACCATTATTGTAATACTGCCGAGTTTCTATAATAATACCGTTTTCATAAACAGTACTGTCTTTGCGGGTCCCATCTTCTCGACAGGTTTCACATAAACCATGTTTTTGTCCTGATTCGTTGTAGTGGTGTTTAGATTGCTTTTTGCCATTAGAAAACCATGAATTAAAATCTCGGATAGTTTTTCCTTTATTAAAAAAAGAATGGGTCAACGTATCTCCACTATCCGAAAAATAGTGGTATACAACTATTTAATAAGGGATGGTAGGGTTTGTTTTTATGGGTATATAAAAAAACAGAAAGACATCCTTAACCAGCGGATGGAGAGAGAAAGAATATTGTCTTTTGCAACACTGACAAAACGGAAGAAACAATTATTACATTGGTAAAAAAACACAAAAAGATGAGTAATGCAGAATTTGTTGCTTTAACCGGGTTGAATAGAAACACGATTAAGAAATACCTGAAGAAGCTTACTGAAAAGGGGAGTTGGTATATGGTGAGAACAGAAATGTAGAATTAGCATAGTGAAAATTTGAGATGAATTTGTACTTTACGAGTAAATTGGATTTGATTATATTTAGAAAACACAAGAAACAAAAGAGGAAGAAAAATGATAAAAATTAACAGAAGCCTTTTAATTTTTGCTTTAATTTGTTTACCACATGCGAAAAACGCCTTTGCTGATTATAACACCCTTGATATTACACCCAAAGCAACATTGCTATATAGTAAAGGTGCTGCAAATTGCCCTGGTTGCCCAAATAATGATGGCTATATGCTTAATATAAATAATGTATGGTACTATCTTTCGCCAGCAGAAGTTGGTGAAATTGGGTTCAAAGCTATGAGCGCAATTTTAGTATCTTGTTTCATGAATTCAAAACCGTTTATGATTAACTATTATTATAACGACAGTACTTCGCCTAGGCCGATTTTAATGATACGTGTACAGGGTGACTAAATGAAAAAGTCATGTAAGCTAATGAATTTTATATGAAGAATTAAATGTGTTTGATAAAATCGATTTTGTTTACAGTTACCTTTTTTTATACAATTTATAGCGAAGACAACAATAGTGTAATACTAAAAGAAGCTTTGGAATGCTTGCCGAAAGTGCTCAATGAAATTTACAGTTTTGATAAAACAGAATATGGTTTTCTACAAGAAGATAAAATAGAAGATGCTACATTAAATGATATATTCATTATATACACACTAAAGGCTGACAAATTAAATAAATATAAAAAAGGCGATAGCATTGCTGTACTAATAGATGATGAATTAAAAGTAAGACATAGTATTGTTATGTGCAAAACACAACCGCGCGCTGTAGTTACGATTGCAAAAATTAATGGAAGGTATGAAATAGTAGAGTTAAGAGCACTGAAAGAAATAGAAATGATGGTCTATACACTTTTAAAGGCATATGAAAAAATAAAGTGTTTTTTTTTAATGTGCCACAATGAAATAAGTACTTATTTCATTTAAAAAGTAAAGACAAAGAAAACCTTAGTATAATAAGTGGTAATACAAAAGCATTAGAGAGTTTTCCAGAAGACGATCTAAAATAGCTGCAGTAGCTGAGTTGTCTCCCAGAATGATACCCCAATTAGACACAACCCGATTGGTAGCGATTATCGTTGCACCAGTCTGATATCTGCGATGAATTATTTC
>DATAMD010000373.1:0-6653 GCA_036260755.1 Chitinophagaceae bacterium
TGCAAAACATAAGAAATCGTGCTGAAATATATGGCGGTTACTGCGATATTAAATCTTCACATGCCTGCGGTTGCGAGTTGATGGTTAAACTGCCGATTGCCTGAAAATAAATTAACATTTTCGGGAATGTAAAATTGAAGCCAAAGGTTTTTGTTTTTTTTAGTTTTTTAATTTCTTACATTTAAAAACCTTAAATGGTTTTATTTTTTTGATAATAAATTAATGCCATGATGAAATTAAATTTCACATTCAGGTTTTGCTTTTTGCTTTTGTTTGTGATGCAATCTAAACTGTTGATTGCACAAACAAAATCTGTTAAACAAAAAGTGGATTCTGTTTTACGATTGATGACCCTCGAAGAAAAAATCGGCCAGTTAAATCAATACAATGACGATTGGACTGCTACCGGCCCGGTAACTGTTGATAACGATAAAGCCAATCAAATCCGTAAAGGGCAGGTTGGTTCTTTATTAAATTGTATGGGCACTGTTAACACTGCTGCATGGCAAAAAATTTCTATGCAATCGAGATTGAAAATTCCATTGTTATTCGGGCAGGATGTTATTCATGGTTACAAAACAACATTCCCCATTCCACTTGCTGAAGCTGCCAGTTGGGATTTGGATGCCATACAATTATCCGCACGAATCGCTGCAACCGAAGCGGCTGCAAGCGGTATCCACTGGACGTTTGCGCCGATGGTTGATATTGCACGTGATCCGCGTTGGGGCCGTGTAATGGAAGGTGCAGGCGAAGATCCTTACCTCGGTTCTTTAATTGCAAAAGCAAGAGTAAAAGGCTTTCAGGGAAGTAAATTAGGCAATGTTGATGCAGTGATGGCATGTGCCAAACATTTTGCTGCCTACGGCGCAGCCATTGGCGGAAGGGATTATAATTCGGTTGATATGAGCGACAGATTATTGTGGGAAGTTTATCTGCAACCTTTTAAAGCTGCTGCCGAAGCGGGTGCCGCAACATTCATGAATTCGTTCAACGACCTGAACGGAATTCCTGCCACGGGAAATAAATATTTGCAACACGATATCTTAAAAGGCAAATGGAATTTTAAAGGATTTGTGGTGAGCGATTGGGGATCGATTGGTGAAATGATTAATCACGGCAACGTTAAAAATAGTTATGAGGCTGCATTTAGCGCCGTCACCGCAGGAAGCGATATGGATATGGAAAGCCGTTGCTATAAAAATAATCTGGCTCAGTTGATAAAAGATAAAAAAGTATCGATCGGATTAATTGATGATGCCGTAAAAAGAATTTTACAAAAGAAATTTGAATTGGGATTGTTTGATGATCCGTTTAAATTTTCTAATGCCCAACGTGAGCAAAAAGAAATGAATAATCCGGAGCATTTGAAGATTGCAAAACAAGTTGCCGAAAAAACCATTGTGTTGCTGAAAAATAAAGATCAGTTGTTGCCTCTTTCAAAAGATACAAAAACAATTGCATTTATTGGCCCATTGGTGAAGGAAGAAAAACAGAATCTCGGTTTCTGGTCGGTTGAATTACCCGAAGTTGATTATTCGAAATTAATTGTTACGCAATGGCAGGGCGTACAAAATAAAATTAATAAAAATTCTACTTTATTATATGCCAAAGGTTGCGATATTGAAGGCGATAATAAAGATGGTTTTGCCGAAGCAATCGAAACTGCAAAGAAAGCCGATGTTGTAATTATCAGTGTTGGCGAAAGAAGGGATATGAGCGGCGAAGCCAAGAGCCGCAGCAATATTCATTTGCCCGGTGTGCAGGAAGATTTGATTAAAGCCATTCAGGCAACAGGCAAGCCGGTTGTGGTTTTAATCAATGCAGGAAGGCCATTGATTTTTAACTGGACTGCCGATAATGTTCCTGCAATTTTATATACCTGGTGGTTAGGTTGCGAAGCCGGCGATGCCATTGCCGATGTGTTGTTTGGCGATTATAATCCTTCTGCAAAATTGCCAATTACATTTCCGAGAGAAGAAGGCCAGATACCAATTTATTACAGTCATTTTAATACCGGCCGCCCTGCAAGAAACGATAGCGATTTGAATTATGTTTCGGCTTATATCGATCTATCAAATAGTGCCAAATTCCCTTTTGGTTATGGATTGAGTTATACCAATTTTAAATACAGCAATTTACAATTGAGTAAAAATAAAATGAAACCAAACGAAAAAATAGATGTTACATTAAATATTGCCAACACAGGAAAATTTGATGGTGAAGAAGTGGTGCAATTATACTTGCATGATAGGGTTGGTTCAATTGTTCGGCCCGTAAAAGAATTAAAAGATTTTGCAAAAATAAAATTAAAATCAGGCGAAAGCAGAACAATTAAATTTATCATCGACAAAGAAAAACTTTCATTTTATAATCAAAAATTAAAATGGGTGGCAGAAACGGGAGATTTTGATTTGATGATCGGTTCTTCATCCGAAGATATACGATTGAAGGATAGTTTTGAATTGATACAATAACAATATATTAATCATTGGAATTGCAGGTTGGTTTTCATCAATAACCCCAAACAAATAATTAATATAACTCCTGCGTTTTATTCCTGATACATTAATTATTTTATTGTTTCGATAAAACACTTCCTTCACTGCAACATTTTGTTTTTATTTTTGTATCAGAGCAACTGCAGTTCATTCTCGAAATAGATAATTTATTTTCCATGTGATTAAAAAATTATTTCTGTTCTGCAAATAAAACGTAACTTTTTAGTTTAATTGATTTAGTGCTATGTTGAATTCTTTGTTTATCGGTTTAATTTTTTTAATGCCATTAGCCGGAATGATTACAATTTTGGTACTGCCGCATTCACTTCGGGCAAAAGCCAATTTTATATTGGTTTTGTTAATGGCCGCAGTGAGCTCTGTGCCCGCTATTGAAGCATTAACTGGAAATTCTTTTGATATTTTATTCTGGCAATCTGCAGTGTTTGGCAATATCTCAATTCATATTGATAGCCTTGCTGCATGGTTTATCCTCATCATGAACCTAACCAGCATCAACGGCGCTTTTTACGGCATAGGTTATATGAAGAAATATGATGATCAAACCGTACATCTTTCGATGCACTGGATGCTGTTTTTATTATTTCAATCATCGATGTTGTGGGTTTGTATGCTTCAAAACGGATTAGCTTTTTTAATTGTTTGGGAGCTGATGTCTATTTCATCTTTTATGCTCGTCATCTTCGATCATCAAAATAAAAAAACGCTCGGCGCAGGAATAAATTATTTAATTCAAATGCATATTGGCGTTCTTTTTTTAGCAGTTGCATTTATCTGGGTTTATTTTTCGGAAGGAACATTCGAATTTTCAGCCATAGAAAAATTCTTTTCACATCATTCAAACCTTTGGTTGTTTATTTTATTTTTTATCGGATTTGGAATTAAAGCAGGTTTCATTCCGTTGCATTCGTGGTTGCCGCAGGCACATCCTGCAGCACCATCGCATATTTCCGGCGTGATGTCGGGAGTGATTGTTAAACTCGGCATCTACGGAATATTCCGCATTGTTTTTTTATTGAAACACGACTACACATTTATTGGCGAAATCGTTATCAGCATTTCACTTTTAACAGGAATGTTTGGTATTTTAAATGCTGCGGTTCACAGAGATTTTAAACGGATGCTGGCTTATTGCACCATCGAAAATATCGGTATCATCGGTATCGGCATCGGGCTTGGTTTAATGGGAATGGGCAATGGAAATAAAGTGATGATTGTTTTAGGTTTTACCGGTGCTTTGCTTCATACATTAAATCATTCGCTTTTTAAATCGCTTTTATTTTTTACAGCAGGTTCTGTTTATCAGCAAACACATACACGCGATATGGAGAAGTTGGGCGGCTTGATAAAAACCATGCCGCATACGGCTTTTCTTTTTTTACTTGCAGCAATGGCCATTGGCGGACTGCCACCGTTTAATGGATTTGTTTCTGAATTTATTTTATACAGCGGTATTTTGCATGGCATTAAATCGGTTGGAATAATTTATATAACGCTGATGCTTTTTTCTCTTGCAGGATTGGCATTAATAGGCGGCATTTCGATGCTTGCATTTACAAAAAATTTCGGAACCATGTTTCTCGGAAACCCGAGAACGCAATTACATCAGCAGCCAAAAGAAGTTGAATTGGGTATGAGGTTGCCGCAATATTTTATTTTGCTGATTATGATTTCTATCGGATTATTTCCTCAGTTTTTTGTTTCGGCGGCAAACGAAATTGTTATCAAATCTTTTACTGTTGCTTCACCGGGAGAAATGCATATCTCCGCATCATTGCTCGAAAGTATTGCTGCCATTGGAAAGTATGCGATGCTGTTTATTTTGATTCCGGTTGTGCTTTATTTTATTCGAAAAAATATTGTGGCCAATCATCTGGTTACAATTAATACAACATGGGGCTGCGGATATGTTGCTCCTGCATCAAATATGCAATACACCGGTAAATCGTTTTCAAAAACGCTGGGCAAACTTTTGAATTTTATTTTATTGGAGAAGAAAAAATATAAAGAGATACCTGTGAATGAAATATTTCCGTTAACCAGAAAACATTCATCGCATTACAAAGATTTTTTTGTGATAAAGATTTTTGATAAGATAATCGACCGGCTTATTTTTTCGATGAACTATTTTCAGTTCATTCAAAACGGCAAAATACAGATGTATATTTTATACGGTATATTTTTTATAATTCTGGTTTTTTTAGGAACGATATTTAATATTATCTGATGGAAATTATTACGGCTTTCATATTAATTATTCTGTTAACCATTTTAATTATCCCGTTTGCGGAAGTAAAATGGAAAGGAATAATTACGGTGGCTGCTGTAATTGTTATTGCTGCATTAAGCACTGTGTTTGCCGTGAAAGCATTGGCAGGGGAAAGAATCGAATATTTATTTCACGGTTCTTTGGTAACAGGCAAAATTCCTGTGCGGATCGATGCATTATCGGGCTGGTTTATTTTAATCATCAATTTTACTTTTATCACCGGAGCTGTGTATGGTTTTTATTATATGAAAGCCTATCAAACGCAAAAAATAAACTTGTCGATGCATTGCATCAGTTATATACTGGTTCATGCAGCGTTAATAGCTATCTGCTCTTTACAAAACACCATTGCATTTTTAATTACATGGGAAGTAATGGCTTTATCTTCTTTTTTATTAATCATTTTCGAACACAATAAAAGAGAAACCATAAATGCGGGAATAAACTTTCTGATTCAATCGCATATTTGTATTATGTTTATAATGTTGGGATCTGTTTGGATATCCATGCGGATGGATTCTTATGATTTTAATGCGATCACTCTTTTTTCTGCATCAAATTCTTTACTTACTGGTGTAGCTTTATTTCTGTGTTTCTTTATCGGGTTTGCCATTAAAGCCGGGCTTGTTCCTTTTCATACATGGTTGCCTTATGCGCATCCGGTGGCACCCTCGCATATATCGGGTGTGATGTCGGGGGTAATTATAAAAATAGGTATCTACGGAATTTTAAGGATGATTTTGTTAATAAAAACAGATTATCTTTTATTAGGTTATTTAATATTTTTTATTTCGGTTATTTCGGGTGTTTATGGTGTAATGCTTGCCATCATTCAACATAACCTGAAAAAATTATTGGCCTATCACAGTATCGAAAATATCGGCATCATTGGCATTGGCATTGGTTTGGGATGCATTGGCATTGGCAAACAAAATCAATTATTAACCATGCTTGGATTTGCAGGTGCATTAATGCATACATTAAATCATTCACTTTTTAAATCGCTTTTATTTTATGGTGCCGGCAATGTTTATCAATCCACACATACTTTAAATATAGAAAGTATGGGCGGATTAAATAAAAGAATGCCGCATACTGCATTTTTATTTTTAATTGCTTCGCTTGCCATTTGCGGATTGCCTTCGTTTAACGGATTTGTTTCGGAATTTTTGATTTATAACGGAATGTTTTCGGGATTACACGTATCCGATAAAATGCTGATGTCGTCTATGGTTGGCGGTTTGTTTGGATTAGCTTTAATTGGCGGACTTGCCATATTATGTTTTACAAAAGCTTTCGGCACTATTTTTCTGGGATCGACGCGTGAAATTTTTTCTAACCCAACCGAAGAATCAAACCCCGGCAAATTAATAATAATGTATGCCATTGTTATTTTGATGATAACAATTGGATTGTTGCCGCAATATTTTATGAAAGCGATTTCTAATGCAATTGCTTTATTTACCAATCAAATAAATAATAGTATTATAAAACTTTCTGTAGTTGATACTGCTTCTGCAATTGGTATGTATGCTTCTGCATTTATTGTTTTAATTGGGTTGATATATTTTATCAGAAAAAAAATAACCGCAAATAAACCAGCTCAAATAAACGAAACATGGAATTGCGGTTATGCAGTGCCAACAGGCAAAATGCAATACACTGCCAGTTCGTTTGTGAGGGCGTATCGTAAATTAGCCGAACCTGTTTTAACCATCCATAAAAAGAAAAAAAGAAATTATAAAAGTGTTTCCAGAAACAGGCGGACAGGAAACACATCCTTACGATAAAGCAGAACAATGGCTCATCGATTATCCAGTGCAGCAATGATGTTGAAAAATTTTCCTGTTGCTAAAACAAACCGC
>DATAMD010000379.1:0-1705 GCA_036260755.1 Chitinophagaceae bacterium
TCCGCGGGCAGCGCCGTAAATCATTTCGCCAACAGCAGCAGCATTGGCATCGTTGGTAACGGCAGCAGGAACTCCAAATTTTTCTGATAACAAATTGGCAATAGGTACAACACCTTTCCACGGAAGATTAGGCGCAAACTCGATATTTCCGGTATAGAAGTTTCCGTTAGGAGCACCCATGCCGATACCTTTAATTTTTTCAATCCCTCCATTACCTTCAATTAACGGTAATAAGCTTTTGTATAATTCATCAATATACAAATTAACGTCTTCGTGTTTAGCTGTTTTGATAGAACCATTACTTAAAATTTCTCCGCGTGCATCTACAATACCAAACGAAGTATTAGTGCCGCCCATGTCTATTCCGATAACATATTTTTGATCCATAAAATTTATTTTCTATAATGTTTTAAATTTATTTATTCAACAGGGATGTCTTTATTCACATTCTTAGATCCTATTAAACCATAGAAAAGCATATAGCCTAAACATGCAAACATAACCCAGTAACTATTAAGGTATCCGAAATGATCGGAAACATATCCCTGGAAAAGCGGAACAATACCTCCACCGCAAACCATTACCATAAAGATACCGGAAGCAGCCGCTGTATATTTTCCAAGTCCTTCAACTGCAAGATTGAAAATACCTCCCCACATGATGGATGTACAAAGTCCGCATAAAACAAAGAATAAAATACTAATTGGAACCTGAACGCCGATAAACGGAATTGTAACAACTGTAGTTATTGGGCTGAAGATTGCTGATAAAATAAATAATAATCCCAAAGTAGATACTGTGATAAGCATTGCTCTGCTTGAAACTTTAGCACCAATGGAAGCACCGAATAAACGACCCACCAGCATCAATAACCAATAGATACCAACAATACTTCCTGCAGTTGTTGCATCAATCCCTAAACCAACATTTGCTGCTGTTTTAGAAGCTGTCATAAATAAATTAGCAGTACTTGGAATACCGATTTCAATACCTACATAAATAAAGATGGCAACAGCCCCTAAAATAAAATGGCGGAAAGAAAGCGGACTGTGCAAATGTTTTACACTTCTTTCAGTTGCAGATTCTAAATGCGGCTCGGGAATAGAAACGAATTTCAATACAATAAATGCCAAAGCAAAAATTCCTAATGCTAAAAATAAAGCAGGGTTGGCTTTTTCTATGGTACGCCCGGCTTCTGCACCCATTAACCAACCAACCAACATTGGAGTGATGGTTGCTCCGATAGAATTTATTGAACCACCAAATTGAATTAATTGGTTTCCTTTATTACCACCGCCACCTAATGTATTTAACATTGGATTTACTACGGTATTCAGCATACACATAGAAAAACCGGAAATAAATGCACCGGTTAAATAAACGGTAAAACTACCAACCTGACCAGAAAGAAATTGAACTGATACTCCAACAAAACCAACTGCAATGGCCGATAAAGCAGTTTTTTTATAACCATATTTTTTAAGCATTATACCTGCAGGGATACCCATGAAAGCGTATGCTAAAAAGTTACCTAAAAATCCTAACTGTGATTCAAAGTTGGATGCTCCAAATTGTTTTGCAACAATAACTCCCATTGGACTTGGTAAGCCTGTTACAAATGCAATCATAAAAAATAATGCAAACATCATTGCAATTGGCAAAGAATAATTTTTTTGTGTTGATTCCATTAGTAGAGTGTATTAAT
>DATAMD010000396.1:0-1634 GCA_036260755.1 Chitinophagaceae bacterium
AAGCTCAACAAATCATTTATTGAAAGTGATTTTGCAGCAACATTATTAAATAACGGTAATACCAGATAAGCAATAACAATTGCAATAAAAAGAGAAATAAATGCAGTAATGGTTGATTCAACAAGAAATTGTGCAATCAACGTTTTTCTTTCGGTACCCAACACTTTTCTGATGCCAACTTCTTTTGCACGGTTGGCGCTGCGTGCTGTACTTAAATTCATAAAATTAATGCAGGCAATAATAAGAATGAAAATAGCCACTGCCCCGAAGATATAGACGTACTGTATGTTTCCCGAAGGACTTAATTCAAAAGAATAATCGCTGTACAAATGAATTTTTGTTAGCGGTATCAGCGAATAATCGAGCCGGTTACCTGCTTTTTTAAATTCATCCATATTATTTATTTTGATGAATTGCTGCACATAAGGCAACACATACTTAACGATATATTGCGGAAAGTTTTTTTCGAAAGCTTTATAATCGGTTCCTTTTTTCAGTAATAAATAAGTATGAAAATTATGGCTGGTAAATTGCCCCCACTGATAATCTGCACTCTTCATAGAGAACATAAAATCGAAACGAAAATCCGAGTTATGCGGTATATCTTTTATTACTGCCGTTATTTTAAAAGGCTGCGTTGTTTCGCCTTTTTTAACTTCAATTGTTTTGCTTAAAACATTTGTTGAATTAAAATATTTTTTTGCAGCAGATTCGGTAATAACAACAGTATTAGGTTCGTTCAACGCTGTTTTAGTATCACCTTCAAGAACAGGAAGTGTAAATACATTAAAAAAAGTTGAATCGAAATAAGCAACGTTTACTTCATTAATAAATTCATTTCCTTTTTTTATCAGCTTGCTGCCGCTGTTATTATAAATACGGGTATATTCTTCTACCTGCGGGTAATCTTTTTTCAGCATCTGCCCCATCATATCTGATGTTTCGGCAATGCGCATTTCAGAACCGCCAAAACGTATATCGGCATTAATGCGGTAAATATTATCTGCATTGGTATGAAAAGTATCGTAGCTCAACTCATCGGTAACATACAATGCAATTAATAAGCAGGTTGCCAATCCAATGGCCAATCCAAAAATATTAATGGCACTGTAACTTTTATTTTTCCGGAGATTACGGAAAGCGATTTTAAAATAATTTTTTATCATAAAAATATTTTTTATTCGGTTCTTAAACTTTTTACAGGATTGGCTATTGCAGCTTTGATGGATTGAAAACTTACTGTAAACAATGCAATTAATATCACTAATAATCCGGCAACTGCAAATACCCACCAGTGAATAATTGTTTTGTATTCGTAATCTTTTAACCAGTTAAACATTAGCCACCACGAAACAGGAAATGCAATAACAACAGATAACAAAACCGGCTTTAAAAAATCTTTGGATAACAATCCGGTTATAATGCTTACCGATGCGCCTAATACTTTTCGCACACCAATTTCTTTGGTTCTTCTTTCTGCTGTAAACGATGCTAATCCAAATAAACCAAGGCATGAAATAATGATGGCTAATGTTGCAAAAATGCCCGCCAGTTTTCCTATTAAAGTCTCGGCTTTAAAAAATTGTTTGAAGGTATCATCGGTAAATTCGTAATCAAAAGGATATCCGGGATTA
>DATAMD010000400.1:0-2013 GCA_036260755.1 Chitinophagaceae bacterium
GGTGATGGCGGCACCGGAATTACGTTTGAATTAAACGGATTTTATAATCTCTCTCATAAAATAAATCTCTATGGTAATTTTTATTATTTAAGTAATCCGAGAGAACAAAACGGAATATCAACTGCACGTGGCGGAACACCATCAGCATCATCAGTTAAAAACGGAAGCGATGTAATGAGTGTGCCCGATCAATACATGATAAGAGCAGGTGCAAGTTTTATTTTTAATTCCTTAACTGCTTCGATTGGCGTTCGTGACGAATGCCTGCCTGTACACGATTTAATTGGTGGCAGCGGTGGTTTCAGAAGGCCGGGCTATATTATTTCTGCAGAACCCGGCGTTACCTATCAATTAAAAAAAATGAATCTGTTTGCATATATACCTGTTGCAATTGTTAGATGCAGAACACAAAGTGTTCCCGATAAAATTACAACAGACCTTACCGGAAAATATACACAGGGCGATGCGGCATTTGCCGATTTTGCCGTTAACATTGGATTGAGTGTACGGTTTTAAAAAACTATTTTTTAAATACAACTAAAATTATGCTTCCTGCATGATCATGTAATTGTATTTCATGCACAAAATTAAAAGCAATGAAAAATTTTTATAAACTCGGCAGAACAATAATTGTATTGGTTTTGCTATTTGCTATTCATCATCCATCATCAGCACAAACAGATCAGGATGCTATCATGATGTCGAAAAATAATTTTTGTTCCGGATTAATGTATGGCCATAGCAGTTGGACTAATTATTGGGAAGGAACTTTTAAAAGAGATAACCCAAATCTCGGAACTGTTTCTACAACTATGTTAAGTGTGATGGGGAATTATGGCATCAACCGAAGGCTCAACATTATATTCAGTTTGCCGTATGTGCAAACAAAAGCAACCGAAGGAACATTGCATGGAATGAAAGGCCTGCAGGATGTTTCTACGTGGATTAAATGGATGCCTGTTGAAAAAGATTTTAAAAAAGGAACTGTTTCGTTATATGTTTTGGGAGGTGCTTCAATACCTACATCAAATTATGTTGCAGATTTTCTTCCGTTGTCAATTGGATTGCATAGTAAAACAATATCGGGCAGAATTATTTTAGATTATCAACAAGGCTCATTCTTTGCCACCGGTTCTGCAACTTATACATACCGAAACAATGTTACCATCGACAGAACATCGTATTACACCACTACTCTTATTTTAAGTAATCAGGTGCAAATGCCAGATGTTATGGGCGAGAATTTCAGGATTGGTTACAGAAGCAATTACTTGATTGCAGAAGCTGTTGTGTCTAATATGACAACATTGTCGGGCTTTGATATTCGTAAGAATGACATGCCTTTTCTAAGCAACAAAATGAATGCAACAACTGCCGGCGTAAATTTTAAATATACGTTCAAAAAAATTTCAGCACTTGCAATAACAGGCGGTGCCGATTATACTGTTGCAGGGCGAAATGTTGGGCAGTCAACCAATCTTAATATCGGCGCATTTTATGTGATTGATTTTACTTCTGCAAAAAAGAAGAATAAAAAATAAATCTATTTGTCATCTTCTTTAAACAAAAAATCATGAAAAAAATAATAACACTTTTGGTAATAACAATTATTACATCAACAATTATATTTATTGCATGTAATAAAAATATTTCGGGCAGAACAGCAAATATTCCTGCACTCAATCCTCAAAATATTGATTTGAATGCAGGCACCTGGAAAACAGTTTTACTTTCACGTCCCGATACTTTTGCAGTTGCTGCACCTGCTGCCACAACTTCGCCTGCATACATTGCAGAATTGAATGAAATTAAAGGGTATCAGAAAAACTTAACTGATGCGCAGGAACAAAATATAAAATATTGGAGCGCCGGTGGCGTATTGAGATGGAATGAAATTATGCGCAATCTGGTAGCAAAATATAATTTGCCTCCTTATCAAAATCCTGATGGAACTTATCCGATTCCAAGTTCAGCCAATCCATTTGCATATCCTTTATTTCCATTTGCAAATCC
>DATAMD010000405.1:0-3566 GCA_036260755.1 Chitinophagaceae bacterium
CTGTGTTCCATACAAATGCCCCTGTAATATTTTTAGTAGAAACAATTATTTCAATACCCTTGTTTTCCATTGTTGCTGCATTAACAAAAGGTACACTTGTACTTGAATAGCCGGTAGTTACCGGCACTACTGCAGGCACCAGCATTTTTGAAGTGTTTTTAACGTACGCATCAACAGTAAGGTTTACCCGGTTATTAAACAATGACGCATCTAAACCTAAGTTGCTTTGTATAACTTGCTCCCATTGAATATTGGGGTTAGGTAATACCAAAGGATACACAATACTTACAGGAGTGTTATTGAAATTATACTGGGCAATATTTAATGACGAGGCAAAAGAATAGTTTCCGATATTTTGATTACCTGTAATGCCATATCCAGCCCTTATTTTAAGGTCGTTGATGAATTTTATGTTTTTGAAAAAATCCTCTTTCGATATTTTCCAGGCAACAGATGCAGAAGGAAATGTACCATATCGGTTATCAGTTCCAAAACGGGATGAACCATCTCTTCTCAAAGTTGCAGTAATAAGATATTTATCTTTATATGCATAATTTACCCTTCCCATAAAAGATAGCAGCGCCCATTCTGACGCATCTCCCCCAACGTTAGGTGTCCCTGTCGCACTGTTGAGTTGCTGGGTTACACTACTGGGAAAACCTATTTTATTTCCATTTAAAAAATCATAACGGTTATTTTGTGCACTGCTTCCTGCGAGAATGGTAAGGTGATGAAACGATCCGAGCATCTTATCATAAGTAAAATAATTATCCCATAAATATGTCAAGTTTTTATTGTACTGTTCGGACAGATAAGCCGTTGTTTGTGGATTGGGTTGAAAATTATATACGGGAGCCCATGTTCTGCTATCCCAAAATGCTGCCTGAATTCCTCCAGTTGTTTTAAATTTTAATCCGGGGAGTAAAGTAGCTTCGGCATAAATTGAACCTATTGCATTATACCCTTTTGTTTCATTTTGATTAATATTTGCCGTGCCTATTTGATTGGTAATATCGCCGTACCATAAAGCGTTACCTAAAACATTTGAATAAGTACCATCAGCATTAAATATTTTCTGGAAAGGATTGGATGCCATTGTGCTTCTGATATCATAAGATCCGCTTGGTTTATCATCTGCAGAAAGTGTAAGATTATTGCCAAATGTTAGCCAGTCCGATACTTTTGCCTGACTGTTAAATTGTAAAGTATAGCGTTTATAATTTGTATTGATTACAATACCCTGCTGATTCAACATACTTCCCGAAACATAATAGTTATACCGATCCGAGCCACCCGAATATGCAAGCGTATATTTTTGCATTGGTGCTGTTTTAAATAAAGCATTCAGCCAATTAGTTCCAACACCCAATGTATCCGGATTAGCAAAAGCAGGGTTTACTGTTTGTGCACCGTTAGTAAGCATTTCGTTATTCAGTCTTGCAAACTGTTGTGCGTTTAACATTTTAACAAGCTTAGTTGCATTTTGCCATCCTGTTAAAAAATTAAAACTTAACTGTCCTTTACCATTAGCTCCTTTTTTAGTGGTTATTAAAATAACTCCATTTGCACCCCTTGATCCATAAATAGCTCCTGCAGATGCATCTTTTAAAACATCTAATGATGCAATATCATCAGGGTTCAGATTATTCAAAGGTGCATCTGTTGGTACTCCATCTATAACAATTAACGGATCCGAATTATTAATGGTACCTGTACCGCGTATTCTAAAAGTTACATTGGATCCCGGCGCACCGGATGAAATTACTTGTACGCCAGCAGCCTTGCCTTCTATTGCTTCGCCAACATTAGGAACGGGTAATGATGAGAACTCTTTTGTATTAACTGAAACAACGGAGCCGGTTAAATCTTTTTTCTTAACTGTTCCATAGCCAATTACTACAACGTCCTGTAATTTATTATTTACAGGTTGCATTAAAACTTGTATGCTGCTATTATTATTTATTGCAATCTCATTTTTCTCAAATCCCACATAACTAAAAACTAACGTATCCTTAGCAGAAACATTAATTGCAAATACTCCATTTGCATCGGTCGTCGTTCCGTCTTGAAGGCCTTTAATTTGAATGGAAACGCCGGGCAACGGCTTATTATCTTCTCCTGATAATACTTTACCTGATATTTTTTTTGTTTGAGCAAATAGAATAACCGGTGCGAAAAAAAATAGTGTTAAATAATACATGAGCCGAACAATGCTCTTTTTGTTTGTAGGCATAAAGCAAGCTATTTTAAGTGTAGTGAATAAAGATTTACAACTGTTCATTACTGAAAACAATTCAATCCTCAATAACAATAGCAAAAGAACAAACTGTACAAATAGATATGTTTTCTATACGTTTCAACTTGTAATCAAATCGTATCATTTTAATTATCCTCTTCTTAATCAGCTTAAGTAATAATATTTTTGTTGCAGTTAAAAAGGTATACTAATTGAAAAACAAATTAATCTTAGCCCTTTTAGTTAATTGCTTTGCATGTATTGCTTATGCCCAATCTTATTATTTTAGAAACTATCAGGTAAACGACGGTGTTTCGAGTAACATTATTACTTGCATTGCCCAGGATGTTAAAGGATTTATGTGGTTTGGTACACGTAATGGGCTAAACAGGTTTGACGGGACTACATTCAAAATATTTAAAAATGATATCAAAGATTCTACCAGTATCGGCAATAATTCAATTCATTGTTTGTATGAAGATAAAAATCAAAAACTTTGGATTGGCACCAGCAAAGGCGTTTTTATTTACGATGCCCTGCATGAAAAATTTTCATTGTTCACCAAGCTACCGCAATCTGATATAAGGGGGATAAGCAGCGACCATGATAATAATATTTGGTTTGTGATCGGGTTTTCTCTGTTTAAGCTAAACACAATAACAAATACAATTGTTTCGTACAGTTTAGCAAAAACACAAATTCCAATTTTAAATATTACATCAAATGGAACAGTGTGGGTTGGAACAGATTCCGGAACTATAAAACGATACGACCATTCGAGAAATACTTTTACCGATTATATCATAACCCGCAGTGCAAAAAAAGATGTATCTGTTTATATCCAAGCTTTATACCCGGTTAATGATACTTCTCTTTTAATCGGAACATTTAAGCAGGTATTTCTATTTAATACCAAAACATTGGTTAGTAAAAATGTCTTTGATAATACTCCCTTATCAAACAATATACAGGCACATAAAATTATTTACCAGTCCGGGTCAACTTACTGGATAGGTACAGAAAATGGATTATACATAATTGATTTAAAAACCGGCAAATTTGAAATAATAAAAAAACAATATGCAAATCCTTATTCCATTAATGATAATGTAATTACAGATTTCTGCAAGGACAAAGAAGGGAATACCTGGGTTGGTACTTTTTTTGGAGGCATTAATTATTATTCAAAACAATTAAACCAGTTTCAGAAATACTTTCCTTTACCCGGGGTCAATAGCCTTAGCGGTAATCTGGTTCATGAAATTATTTCTGATAAATATGGCAATCTATGGGTAGGTACAGAAGATGCAGGGCTAAATAAAATTGATAA
>DATAMD010000408.1:0-1864 GCA_036260755.1 Chitinophagaceae bacterium
AATTTATAACGGCACGGCAACTTTTTCGGATGAATTGCGCGATGAAGCCCGTGGCGGAAACTCAATGAAATCGGCCTTCAACGATTATTTCCTGCGCAATATCATTATGAAAAATGAAGGCGGTTTTATTATTTCTGCCGAAGCAAATTATACATCAACCCGAGGAAATAATATAATGAACCGTTGGGATTATATGTACGGTAATCCATTTATGGGGTATGGTTATTATCCTTACGGCTCGCCGTTTTATTATCCTTATTCATCGATGTATGGCTATGGATATGGTTCGGTTAATCAAACACGATATTCGGCCGATAACATTGCTGTTATTTCTTTTGATGATAAAGGAAAAATGGAATGGAGCAATGTTATTCAAAAATCGCAGTACGATGATAATACCGATAATTATATCGGATACGGATTAATTAATACCGGAGATCAACTGCATTATCTTTTTAATGCCCAGGAGAGAAGGCAAACAGTTTTTTCCGATCAAACTATTTCGCCCGAAGGGCAGATAGCTACTAATGCTACCTTAAAAAATTTGGACCGCGGGTACGATTTTATGCCGCGGCGTGCAAAACAAGTTGGGGCAAGGCAAATAATCGTTCCTTGTGTGTACAGAAATTATATTTGTTTTGCAAAAATCGAACTTTAATAATTAAAATTAAGTGGTAACATTCTTCAGAGATAAATCAATTACAGCAATTATTTTATTGATAATTCTGGGCTTTTTGGTTCATCTGCATTTTTTTGTAGCAACACCGTTAATTGTGGTTAGTGATGATGATGGGCTTTTATCGGTACTGCTTCAAAAATATGCTTCATATTTATCGGGAACCTCTGTTTTTTTAATATACATGGCTCTTGTTTTGGTTCAGTCTATTCGTTTAAATATGGTATTGAACCAATTTAAAATGTTTCAGCAAACAGGGTTTACAACAGCCATGTCGTATGTGCTGCTTACGGCATTTATTCCCCAATGGTGTGCATTAACACCTGCATTAATTGCCAATTCGTTGGTTGTGCTGATATTTATTCAGCTCAGTAAATTATATAATCATCCTGCGCCAAAAACTTTGTTATTCAGTACCGGATTGATTGTGGGACTCACTGTTTTAAGTTATCATCCAACTGCATTATTAACACTGGTGGTATTATTTGCTCTGGCAGTTGTGCGGCCATTCAGATTAACAGAATGGTTTGTGCTGTTGATTGGAATTATAACGCCGTATTATTTTTTACTGGCGGGTTTATTTTTAACCGATCAAATGAATTTATTATATCATTTTATTCCCGATATACAATTAAACACTCCGGTACATCAACCCGATATTTGGTTCTGGGTAAATGTGTCTGCCATGTTATTATTATTGCTTGCTGGATTTTATTTCTGGATTCCGGCTGCAAACAGAATGATTATCCAGCTTCGCAAAAACTGGTCGATAATGTTGGTAATGTTACTCATTCTTTTAGCCGTTCCGTTCGTATTTAAAAATGCAGGGATCGAATCGGGCATTTTAATTACGGTTCCGTTAGTGTCGTTTATTTCAAATGCCTTTTTAAACCCCAAACGTTTGTGGATACCTAATTTATTATTCTGGATAGCCGCAGTAATTGTTATCCACAATAATTGGGTATTGTCTAAATTTTAGCGAAGCTTTTTATTTTACTGATATTATCTTTACCGCTTAACATTTTAAGTATGAAATTTGGCGTAGTAGTTTTTCCCGGCTCTAATTGCGACAGAGATATGCAGGATGCCCTGCAAAATGATTTAAACAAAGAAGTGATAATGCTGTGGCATAAAGACAAAGATTTAAGCATGTTTACAACCAACGATTGCATTGTTTTACCGGGCGGG
>DATAMD010000124.1:0-3456 GCA_036260755.1 Chitinophagaceae bacterium
ATGGTTACAACACTGCAAAACTTACCGATGGCATTTTAAAAGAAATAAATAAAATTAAATTTCCAAAAGGCACATCGTATTATGCTGCTGGCGATGTTGAAGCAAGTAAAGAAAGTTTTGGCGGACTCGGTACCATCATCCTCATTACCATCTTCGGCATTATGGGAATTTTAATTTTAGAATTCAAAACTTTTAAAGGAACATTAATTGTGTTAAGTGTTGTACCGTTAGGAATTATTGGTGCAGTATTAATGTTGTGGGCAACAGGAAATACTTTATCGTTTGTTGCCGTTGTTGGTATGATTGCATTGGTTGGTATCGAAGTAAAAAATTCTATTTTATTGGTCGATTATACCGATCAATTACGCAGAGATGGAAAAAATTTAAACGATGCAATACAGGAAGCCGGCGAAACGCGTTTCATTCCAATCATCTTAACAACGATGACTGCAATCGGTGGTTTAATTCCGTTGGTTATGGAACGCAATCCGCTGTATAGCCCGCTGGCATTGGTTATTATTGGTGGCCTCATCAGTTCAACATTATTAACAAGAGTAGTAACCCCGGTGCTGTATAAATTATTAGCGCCAAAAGTTATTCATTAAAAAATTATGTTACCGGCTGTTGTATTTCAATGAAACTTTTGTTGCGTCGCACACTTGTACTTAAGAAAAGCTATGAGCTGTTAGCTGCGAGCTACGAGAATTTGCTCGAAGCTCATAGCTCGCTGCTCACAGCTTAGAACGCACAAGTGTGCGACGCAACGGGCGATGCCATGAAATACTGCTGCCGGTAACATTAAAATAAAAATGATTTTCGTTCGTCTACAATTATATGGTGTTTACTGCCTTTGTTATTACAGTAACCTAAATACACTTGCAAAAGCAGTTAATGCCTGATAGTTTTACTTCATTAAAAAAATAAAAATGAGTTTACACACAATTCTCGGAGCCGGTGGTTCAATCAGTAATTATTTAGTTCCAATCTTATTGGAAAATAAAGAACAGGTACGATTGGTTTCACGCAGTCAAAAAAATATCAACGGCACAGAAAATATTATTGCCGATTTAACCGATGCAGAACAAACAAAGAAAGCTGTTGAAGGTTCATCTGTTGTGTATTTGCTCGTTGGATTGGAATACAACATAAAAATATGGAAAGAGCAATGGCCCGCAATTATGAGTAATGTTATTAATGCCTGCAGCGAGGCAAATGCAAAATTAATTTTCTTCGATAATGTTTATATGTATGGTAAAGTGCATGGTGCTATGACGGAAGAAACTGCTTTTAATCCATGCAGCCGAAAGGGTGAAATTCGTGCAGCCATTGCAACACAATTATTAAATGCCATGAAAACAAAAAAAGTAAATGCACTCATTGCACGCAGTGCCGATTTTTATGGACCCGGCAGCGATAAAACAGGAATGGTTAACATTACCGTATTTCAAAATCTTGCAAAAAATAAAACAGCGCAATGTTTGGTTGATGCCAATAAACCACATTCGTTTACTTATGTTCCCGATGCTGCAAAAGCCTTGTATTTATTGGCTAAAGACGATGCTGCATTTAATCAAACATGGCATTTACCAACCAGATCAAATCCTTTAACAGGAAAACAATTTATTGAATTGGCAGCAAAAGAATTTAGCCGGCCACCAAAGTTTATGGTATTCCCAAAATGGATGATTAAAGTATCGGGATTATTTATGCCCATCATGAAAGAGATGTACGAAATGCTTTATCAGAACGACTTAGCGTATGTTTTCGATTCAACAAAATTTGAAAAACATTTTCATTTTGCACCAACATTTTATGAAGACGGAATTAAAGCAACTGCACAATATTATTTGAAGAAATAAAATTTTAAAAGCATTTACTCTTATTTTGATTGGTTAAATTTATTGATGGTTTAAACTATTGGCAATGTAAACAATCATATCTCAAAATCATGACAAATGAATTTGAGAAGGATGAGTAAATGCTTTACCGTCAGCATTTTTCTATTTGCGCTGTCGGCCTTTACACAAAAGGGTTCCGACGAAAAAATAAAAATAAGATTCCCTTACAAAAAAGCAGGTTTAACAAAAAGGCAGGCTGCTGCTCATTTGTTAAACCGTTTTACTTTTGGCCCTACTCCCGGGCAAATTGATGAAGTTTTGAACATGGGTTTAGAAAACTGGTTCTTACAACAATTAAACGAAACCATTGATGACAGTGATTTACAGAAAAGGCTTACAGGTTACGATGCTTTAAATTTAACTACAGAACAAATTGTAAATACTTATCCTAATGCCGGACAATTATTATCATTAGCCAGAAAACAAAATATTATTTTAAAAAATAACGATACAACTGCGCAAGGCAAACAGGAATATAAAGAACAGTTAAAACAGTTAATGCAGCAAAATGGGTATAAACCTTTTGCCGAATTAGAACGCCAGCTCATCAATCAAAAAATTTTGCGTGCCGCATACAGCAATAATCAATTGCAGGAAGTGATGACAGATTTTTGGTTTAATCATTTTAATGTGTCACTCACTAAAAATCAATGTCAGCAATACACACTAACATACGAACGCGATGCTATCCGACCCAATGCATTAGGCAGCTTTGATAAACTTTTGTTGGCAACGGCAAAGCATCCTGCCATGCTCGAATATTTAGATAACACCACAAGTGTAAGCAACAATAATCCGCTTGCACAAAATCAAAATAATGGCACTGTTGCAAAACGTGTTCAGGAAAAAATGATGGAGATGGCGAACGATCCTTCGCAAAAAAATGCAGCGTTCATCAAACAAATGTTAGATGCAAGAAAAGCGCAGGGATTAAACGAAAATTATGCCCGTGAAATTATGGAACTGCATACATTGGGTGTTGATGGCGGTTATACGCAAAACGATGTAACGCAACTGGCACGGGCACTTACAGGATGGAGTGCTATGCCATTATTGAAAGATGGCGTTGCACAAAATTTAATTGATAAAGCCGGCGGAAAAGAAAAATTAACCGAACGTGGTTTTGTTTTTGAAGATAATTTTTTGTTCAGAGCCGATAAACATGATGAAGGAGAAAAAATAATCCTTAACCAAAAATTACCTGCCAACGGCGGTTATGCCGAAGGCGAAAAAATGATTGAATTTTTAGCCAATCATCCTTCCACTGCAAAATTTATTTCTAAAAAAATAGCAACACGTTTTGTAAGCGATCATCCTTCGAATGATTTAATAAATAAAATGGCAGCAACATTTTTACAATCGAAAGGAAATATAAAATCTGTTCTTGCAGCGATGGTTAACAGCGAAGAGTTTTGGAAAGAAGATGCGCTTCGGGAAAAAATTAAATCGCCGTTTGAATTAGCAATAAGCTCTGTTCGTGCAACAAAAGCTGAGGTACAGCAACCATTTCAGCTATTTTTAAGGTGTACGAGAATGGGACAAAAATTTTATTATTATC
>DATAMD010000418.1:0-1806 GCA_036260755.1 Chitinophagaceae bacterium
CTGCTTATTGCAAATGCACCTGCTAAATAATATCCTGTCATTCTGTTATTATTAGAAGTTAATCTTTTAAATTTTTTAATTGATCTACATCAACATCTTTTAACACATCTCCTATTTTGTTTACAAAAATTCCCAGTAAAAAAATACTGGCAAAAATGTCGAGCAATATGCCAAGGTTTACCAGCATCGGCATTTCGTTGCCTACTGCCAGCGATAAAATAAAAACACCGTTTTCAATAATTAAATATCCCATCACGTGTGTGATGATTTTATTTCGCGTAACAATTATGTACAGCCCCGTAAACAATGTTGAGATGGCAACTACAAAATATATTTTACTTATCCTCGAATCGGCAACAGCATTCGATAAAATAAAGGTGGCGATAATAATTATGGTGATGATGATGAGCGAAATAAAGTTGGGCAAAAAAGGCTCTGCATCACGGGTGATCCTGTTTCGTTTCATCACATGATTTAAAAATAAAGGAATGGCGATTGCTTTAAAAATAATCGTCTCCAGCAAAACAAATGCAAGATTAATTGCATTGATATGATTGAGTTCGATAAAAGCAATGCCAAATAAAATAACGCCCTGAAACGAAAGTATCTTGATATAAGTAAACAGCCGGTGTGCAATGCCCAGATAAAGTAACGAGATGGTAAATATGATTAATAAAACGTTTGTCATGATATTTCTGATTTATTCTTATTCATTAATTAAATTCTCCCAGCACAAGCAACACGCCTAAAAAAATTAATAATGAAACTGATGATAGTGCTAAAATATATTGTGCATTATGATTCATTCTGAATCTTGCCATGAATGATTCTAATATCCCGATTGTAAAAGCAAAAAGTATTTGGATGGCGAAGAAAATGGGGATAGTTAAATACAAAGGAAAGCTTCCTAAAAAAAGATTCGCGATCAAAGCGCCATACATTGCAAACTTCAGGCTTGAAGCATATTGTATCATTCCCAAATCAAAACCGCTGTTATCCAATACCATTACTTCATGAACCATTGTTAATTCAAGATGTGTTGCGGGATCATCGAAAGGCATGCGACTGTTTTCGACCAGGGTTATCATTATTAAAACTGCTGTTACTAATACACCAAGGATATAAGAGATATAAGAACCAAAATGTAACGATGCAAAAATTTCCTGAAAACTTGTGTGACCGGTAAGAAGCGATAAGGAACCCATTAAAATAAAAAATGCAGGTTCGGCAAACATCGAAAATAGAGCTTCACGGCTTGCACCCATTCCTTCAAAACTGCTTCCGGTATCCAGTGCAGCAATGATGTTGAAAAATTTTCCTGTTGCTAAAACATAAGCGAAGAAAACAAAATCCCCTTCGAAAGAAATAAATCCTTTATGTTGCCCGAACGGGATTACCATTATCGCCATCAGAACAGATGCAAAGTAAATACTTGGCGCTATCTGAAAAATAAAACTGGTTGTTTTACTGTACACCGCACCTTTCTTTAACAAACGGATAATATCTTTTATCGGTTGAAAAATACCGGGTCCTTTACGGCCCGTAATTACACTTTTGGTTCGGATAATAATTCCTGTAAAGAAAAAACTTACCGCAATAATTAATATAAAACTTATCATTCTTTATATCTGATTTAAGAAATGAATTAATGCTTTTATATAAATGAACACAAACGGTACAACTAATACCATTGTAATAAAAACAATACCATATAAAATATAAAATTGCAGGTTGCCGTTCTGCAAAAAAATAAACCGGTTAAAAAATTTCTTTAATTGCTGCAATGGATAATCGATGAGCCATTGT
>DATAMD010000422.1:0-3036 GCA_036260755.1 Chitinophagaceae bacterium
AAGCGTCTTACTGGATAAACACAGGGTCTTTATTAAACAGGATGAATTTTGGATTGGCATTTGCTACCGAAAAAATACCGGGCATAAAATTAAATTTAGCTGCATTAAATAATAATCACGAACCCGAAAGTATTGCAGCCGCTCTAAATATTTACAGTAATACTTTATTATCCGAAAGAGATAATTCGGAAAACATTGAAAGACTAATGCCATTAATTAATAATAATAATTTAGAAAAGAAATTAAATAATGCAATTAATGTTAAAAATGATGTGGTGATGAATGAGAAAAAAAATAATAACATGATTGCACAGGTGGTTGGCGTAATTATCGGTTCGCCCGAATTTCAACGGAAATAAAGTTGAATAAAGGACAAAGCGTACAAGAGTGCGACGCAACGAAGATGAATAATGTGATACTGCCGGTAACAAAAAATAATTAATAAATTAATTTTTATGGAACGAAGAATTTTTATGCGTAACAGTGCAATGGCCTTATTTGCCGCGGGTTTTGGCGGGGTGCCCAATTTTATTGCACGTGCAGCAAGCAATAAAAAAATTATGGCACCGTATAAAAAAAATAAAGTGATGGTTTGTATTTTTCAACGCGGTGCAATGGATGGATTGATGGCGGTTAGTCCGTATGCAGATGCTTCGTTAAAAACATTGCGGCCAACTTTATACATGAGCCCGGCCGAAAGTGAAGGAAAGATGTTTGACCTCGACGGGCATTTTGGATTGCATCCTGCACTGGCATCGTTTACAACATTGTTTAATGAAAAAAGAATGGCTATTGTGCATGGTGTTGGAAGCCCCAATAATACACGCAGCCATTTTGATGCACAGGATTATATGGAAAGCGGAACACCTTTTAATAAAGGCACAGCGAGTGGTTGGTTAAACAGAGCCGTTGGATTAACCGGGCATGAAGCTACTCCGTTTCGTGCTGTTAGTTTAACGAATGCAATGCCAAGAATTTTGTATGGCGATAATGAAGCATTAGCTATAAATAATTTGCAGGACTTTGCCATTCAGAATCGATCAAATGCCGGTGCAGCAAACATTGCAGCAAAGTCGTTCGAAGAATTATACGATGCAACATCATCAGATATTTTAAATAAAACCGGTAAAGAAAGTTTTGATGCGATGAAGATGCTGAATGTAAATAATTTAAAAAATTATCAGCCGGCAAGTGGTGTGGTTTATCCAAACTCTTCGTTAGGAAATGCATTAAAACAAATTGCTGTTTTAATAAAAATGGATGTTGGATTAGAAGTTGCATTTGCAGAAAGTGGTGGTTGGGATACACATTTTAATCAGGGAACAACCAATGGATTACTTGCAAATAATTTAAAAGATTTTTCGAACAGCATTGCCGCATTCTGGAATGATTTAAGTAATTATCAGGATGAAGTAACGGTGATGACGATGACTGAATTTGGAAGAACTGCATTTCAAAACGGAACAGGCGGAACCGATCATGGACGTGCAAGTTGTTTGTTTGTTTTAGGAAACGATGTGCAGGGCGGCAAAGTTTATCACAACATAAAAAGTTTGGCAAGAGAAGATTTGGAAGATGGAAGAGACTTGCCTGTTTCAACAGATTTCAGAAGTGTGTTTAGTGCCGTTGCAAATAAACATTTGAATATTCATGATAATAAAAAATTATTTCCTGAGTGGGATGGAAATGTTTTGCAAATGATGCGTTGATCCTTGAACCTTGTTTCTTGGACCTTGTTTCTTGGACCTTGAGCCTTGATTCTTGTCTCTTGTAACTTTTATTTATATTCCATTTCAGGATGCCGTTCAAACACATTTTTATTTTCATCGAAGATGTAACGATAAGTAATCATGTGCCTGCTTTGCACACCGCCTAAACTTTTATAAATATTAATCATCCGCGGATTCCAATCTCCGGCCCAACCCATTTCATAAGTTTTATACCAACCTTTATTCTGAACAAACAATGCAACTTCGTGAATAATATAACTGTCAATTCCCAATGCCTGAAATTTTGGAACAACGCCAAATGCCAAACCAGTTGCCTGTTTATTTTGTCCGCGATACTTCATCCATAATAAATGTAATTTTTGAATCAATCCCATTTTACCGTTAAAATGTTTGAAGTATTGATTAACATCAGGGATATTAATAAAAATGGCAATCGGCTCATCACGGTAATAAGCAAACCACACCAAACGCTCGTCCATAACAGGTTTCATGGTGTTGAACAATTTTAAAATTTGTTCTTTCGATGTTTCTTTTGCTTCGCCATGCTGCGCCCATGCTGCATTATAAACGGTTGCAAAATCGCCTGCATATTTTTCTAAATTTTTAAGATCAATATGTCGGGCCGAATAATCTTTTTTCGATGCAAACCGTGCATGGCGTTCGGCAATTTTTGGTTGAAACGGATCATCAACATTCATCGAATAATAATATTGATTGTAATAATTTTTGAATCCGTAATTTTCAAACAGCGATTGATAATAAGATGGATTAAATGCCATGCCATACATGGGTTCTCGGTTAAAACCTTCAACCAATAATCCCCAGCCTTTATCGCGGTCGCCAAAATTTATCGGGCCATCCATGGCTTGCATTTCTTTTTCTGTCAACCATTTTTTTGCTGCATCAAATAATAAATTTGCAGCCTGCTGGTTGTTGATGCAATCAAAAAATCCAATACCGCCTGTTGCAAATCCGGTGCCTTTATTAATATATTTTTCGTTGGTAAAAGCAGCAATGCGGCCAATTAATTCGCCCTCTTCATTTTTTAATATCCAGCGAATTACTTCGCCGTGTTTAAATAATTTATTTTTTGACGCATCAAAAACATCATTCACTTCATTATCCAACGGGCGGATATAAACGGGATTAAATTTATTCATCAACACATTCACTTTAATAAAATCCTTTGCTGATGCGGCATTTGTAACTTCAATCAATTGCATAAACGAAAATTATTTTAAACTAAGCGAATGTAAGAATTATGAAGCAAGCTTTTGTACAAACATCGGCTGCGGTTGCGTGGGGG
>DATAMD010000440.1:0-1538 GCA_036260755.1 Chitinophagaceae bacterium
ATATATCAATCGATCCCAATAACCAGTTTATTGATTGGTACATCATTTTTGTCAAATGTTCTTTCGAGGTAACTTTTTTATTGATATGATCTAACCTGTCGCGAATGACTAAAGAAACCATTCCATGCACTAAACCCCAAATAGCCATGGCAACTACTTCAACAGATGCTTTCTGTATCAAACCCTTGTCCATACACTCTTTCAGCAATTCCTTTAAATTTTCGATAGCAGCATTTCCGGCCGACCATTCGAGTTCTTCCATTTTGCGGATGCAGTCCATCGGCGCACGCTGAATAAACATTACATCATAAAATTCGGGGTTGCTCATTCCAAAATGAATATAGTTTTCGCCCATTTTATACAAACGCATCAAGGGATTGGCAATGGTTGTAAGGTTTTGATTTAATTCCAGCATTTTTTCGAAACCTACCTGGCTGAGCTGAAAGAATATCTCATCCTTATCTTTAAAATAGAGGTAAACTGTGGTAGGGCTGTATTCAATCAGGTCGGCAATTTTACGGATAGTAACATTATCGAAACCCTCTTCTACAAAGAGTTTCATGGAAGCATCGAGAATCATTTTTTTAATGTCCTGTTTTTGTTTTTCTTTTCTTTCTACAATTCCCATGATAAATTAATTACGGTGCAAATATAATTAACAGTGTTAAGTTTCCAAATATTTTTGCTTTTTTTTATTTGCCTGATGAATAAAGTACCAACTGTACAAGTGTGCGACGCAACGAAGATGCCATAAAATACCGTTGTTGGTAACAAAAAATAAAAAGTGCTAAACTTATCTGTTTACAAAACTTTCGTATTGCTTACATTTGAATTTCGGGGAGATAGTTATGGATAAATTTATAGTATCGGCAAGAAAATACAGGCCGCAGAATTTTAATACTGTGGTGGGGCAATCGCATATTACAACCACATTAAAAAATGCGATAAAAAATAATCAGTTGGCACACGCATTTTTGTTTTGCGGTCCGCGTGGCGTGGGCAAAACAACATGTGCAAGAATTTTGGCAAAGACAATTAACTGCACCAATAAAACCGCAGATGGCGAAGCCTGTAATACTTGCGCCAGTTGCGTTTCGTTCGATGCAGGTACATCGCTGAATATTCATGAATTAGATGCGGCAAGTAATAATTCGGTGGATGATATCCGTTCGCTGGTAGAGCAGGTTAGGTTTGCACCGCAGGCCGGAAAATATAAAGTTTATATTGTTGATGAAGTACACATGTTAAGTGCCAGTGCCTTCAACGCATTTTTAAAAACATTAGAAGAACCGCCATCGTACGCCATTTTTATTTTGGCAACAACCGAGAAACATAAAATATTGCCAACGATTTTATCGCGTTGCCAGATTTTTGATTTTAAAAGAATTACCACCAACGATACCGTTGAACATTTACAGGAAATTGTTGACAAGGAAGAAATAAAAGCAGAGAAAGCATCGCTGCAGGTAATTGCGCAAAAGAGCGAAGGCTGTATGCGTGATGCGTTGAGTATTTTAGATAAGATTGTAAGTTTTACC
>DATAMD010000441.1:0-2178 GCA_036260755.1 Chitinophagaceae bacterium
GGTATGCGGCTTGCCCAGCTTGCAAAACGAAGTCCCGATAAAAAAAAGAAAAACCCCAATGCCCATCGGTTCCTGCGTAATTCTGTTGCTGAAATATTTTCCATAATCCAAACAAAGATGAAACTTTAATGATTAACTAAAACAGTTTACAATCTGTAAAACGGCATTTCGCCTATATTTGCAGCCCAATAATGTTGATTGGTTAATTGGTTTATTAGTTAGATGCTATAAACTAAACGTTTTTCCCAATCAACCAATTAACTAATAAACTAATCAACTAAAATGTATCGTTCGCATACCTGTGGTGAATTAAGGATTACTGATGTAAATAAAGAAGTTACTTTATCGGGCTGGGTGCAAACCGTTCGGAAATTTGGTGCCATTACTTTTGTTGATCTGCGCGACCGCTATGGAATTACGCAATTATTATTTGGCGAAAGTTTGCAAGTGCAATTGGACGAAACTCCACTAGGACGTGAGTTTGTGCTACAGGCAAAAGGAAAAGTAAACGAACGCAGCAATAAAAATATAAATATTGTAACAGGTGAAATAGAAATTGTGGTGAGTGAATTTAAAATATTAAATAAATCTGCTGTTCCTCCATTTACCATTCAGGATGATACCGATGGTGGCGATGATTTAAGAATGAAATATCGTTACCTCGATTTGCGCAGAAATGCAGTAAAGAAAAATTTGGAATTGCGTTATGCGGTTGGAAGAAGTACCAGAAATTATTTGCACGAAAATAATTTCATGGACATTGAAACACCTTTTTTAATTAAATCAACTCCCGAAGGTGCAAGAGATTTCGTGGTGCCGAGCAGAATGAATGCCGGGCAATTTTATGCGTTGCCGCAAAGCCCTCAAACATTTAAACAATTGTTGATGGTGAGCGGTTACGACCGTTATTACCAGATCGTGAAATGCTTTCGTGACGAGGATTTGCGGGCCGATCGCCAACCCGAATTTACACAGATAGATTGTGAAATGAGTTTTGTAGAACAGGAAGATATTTTGAATATGTTTGAAGGTTTGGTAAAACGGATTTTTAAAGATGTTAAAGGAATTGATTATTCGGAAAAAGTAGAACGCATGAGTTGGGAAGAAGCCATGTGGCAGTTTGGAAATGATAAACCCGACATTCGTTTTGGCATGAAGATTTCTAATTTAAAATTTCCACAACATACTTTTCCGGCAAAACAAAATCAATCAGTATTAATTAACAGTGCAGATTTTAAAGTGTTTGATGAGGCCGAAACCGTTGTTGCCATTGCTGTTCCGGGTTGCAGCGAATACACACGCAAACAAACCGATGAAATTACAGAATGGGTTAAACGTCCGCAAATTGGTATGAAAGGTTTGGTATTTATTAAATGCAATGCCGACGGAACATTTAAAAGCAGCGTAGATAAATTTTATAATGAAGAAAAATTAAAAGCTATTGCCACTGCAACAAATGCAAGTGCAGGCGATTTAATTTTAATTCTTGCAGGTGCCGAAGAAAGAACTAGAAAAGCCATAAGTGAATTGCGTTTGGAAATGGGAAAACGTTTAGGCTTCAGAAAAGATGATGAGTTTAAACTCTTGTGGGTGTTGGATTTCCCGTTGTTTGAATTTGCGTTGGAAGATCAGGATGGCGGCGGTGCAGGCCGTTGGGTAGCAAGGCATCATCCGTTTACAAGCCCTAAGCCCGATCATATTGACATAATGATTAACAACAATCCAAAAGTTGAAAATTTAGATAAATATTTAGAACATCCTTATGCCAATATTAAAGCCAATGCTTATGATATGGTGTTGAATGGCAATGAAATTGGCGGCGGTTCTATCAGAATTTTTCAACGCGAACTGCAAGAAAAAATGTTTGCTGCATTAGGAATGAATGAAGCCGAACAACAACACAAATTTGGATTTTTATTAGGTGCGTTTGAATATGGTGCTCCTCCGCATGGCGGACTGGCATTCGGTTTCGACCGTTTGTGTGCGATATTGGGCGGCAGCGAAAGCATCAGAGATTTTATTGCATTTCCAAAAAATAATTCAGGCAGAGATGTAATGCTCGATGCGCCATCAACCATCGATGCAAAACAATTTGATGAATTGCAGATAAAATTAAATTTAAAACCCCCAACCCCTAAAGGGGAGTAAGAATAATTTTTTAAAAGCCTGTTGATTTTT
>DATAMD010000442.1:0-10445 GCA_036260755.1 Chitinophagaceae bacterium
GAGCAGGAAATAGTATAATAATTAAAAGAGGCATTTCGATCAAAACTGGAAATATCAATTGCAGCATAAAACAATAAAACTATGACCCGGTGCGGATTACATAAGATGGCAGAATCTGGTTTTTTTTCGAACGAAAAATTAGATGAAGTAGAAGCTATTGCCGAAATGTATAGTTATGCACCTATTAAAGCTGCATTAAACTTTGGATTCCTTACGCGAAAAAATTATGTAACTTTTTTAGCAAAAGAAAATTATCCGTTGATCGATGTGCGCAAAGAAGAGATGGATGATACGTTTATTCATCAATGCGATATTCAACACCTCAATTCGTTCTTGTATATCCCTTTGCGCAAGGAAGCCGACGGAACTTTATTGGTTGCTGTTGCCGATCCGTTTGATGAAAAATTGATGAACAGTTTATTTGTAAAATTCAGGATGAAGATCAGGTTTGTGGCAGCATCAGATCTGGATATTACCTGGCTGGCACATAAAACACGCGGCGAATTTTATGTAAAAGAAGCTGTATTTAGTTTAATGCGTAAAGATGCAGCCAGTTCGGGACTGGTAACTTTTACCAACTCTCAATTAATATTTCTGTTTGGATTTGTTGCATTGAATATTGTGATGCTGATAATGTTTTTTTCGCCTACAGTAATTTTTTTAAATCTTTTATCGAGTGCGTTTTTTTTATTTTCCATCGTATTCAAATTGTATCTGGCGCTCAGGGGATCAATGTCCGAATTACACGAAGCAGTTTCAAAAGCTGATGTAAAAAAATCCGATGAAGCATCGTTGCCGGTTTATACCATCCTGTTGCCGGTTTATAAAGAAGATAAATTAATTCGTAAATTAATCTGGAACCTTCGAAGCCTTGATTATCCCAGAGCTAAACTCGACGTAAAATTATTGATCGAAGAAGACGACGATAAAACATTGAATGCCGTACGCGACTTGGATTTCCCGGCCAATTTCGAAACCATCGTTGTTCCTTTTCATGCACCTAAAACAAAACCCAAAGCCTGTAACTACGGATTATATTTTTCGAGAGGAGAACTGCTTACAATTTATGATGCAGAAGATGTTCCCGATTCCGATCAGTTAAAAAAAGTAGTTATTTTATTCAGAAGGTTGCCCGAAGAATTTGTGGTGTTACAGGGAGCATTAAATTATTTTAATAAGAATGAAAACATGTTAACGAGAATGTTCACTTTAGAATATTCTTATTGGTTCGATTATATGTTACCCGGATTGGAAACATTAGATGTTCCTATTCCGTTGGGCGGCACAAGCAATCATTTTAAATTAAATAAGTTATTGGAATTGGGTGCATGGGATCCGTTCAATGTTACCGAAGATGCCGATCTTGGTGTGCGTGTTTATGATAAGCAATATAAAATTGGTGTTGTAAACAGCACAACACTGGAAGAAGCCAATAACGAACCCTTCAACTGGATACGGCAACGTTCGCGTTGGATTAAAGGATATATGCAAACATGGCTTGTTCACATGCGCAATCCTGTTGAATTGATCAGAAGAATTGGCTGGCAGGGTTTCTTTGGTTTTAACTTCTTTATCGGCGGTACTTCATTTACTTTTTTGCTGTATCCGCTTTTGCTTTTGTTCTTTTTATTCTACATTATCTTCAGCTTTACTTTCATCAGGCAATTATTTCCCGATTGGGTTTTATACGTTGCAACTTTTAATTTTATTGCAGGTAATGTGTTAATGGTTTATTTAAATATGCTTGCGGTATTTAAACGCCGTTATTACGAATTGATATTATTTGCCGTTTTAAATCCTGTGTATTGGTTAATGCATTCGATAGCCGCATACAAAGGATTATGGCAACTGATTTATAATCCGTTTTATTGGGAAAAAACAACTCACGGACTTACTAAAGTTTCATCATCGGCAACTGCAACAACTGCTGCAACTGCAACATAACAAGTATGGATTTTTTAAAAAGATATATTGCCATTTTTATAGCACTGTTTGTACTGGTGTACTATATTATTATAGCATGGGTGATACATCGTACCGGATACGAACATTCTGAAGCAATGTTTATAGCCGAAAAAATAAAACTGCTTTTTGAAACTGATGATAATACCTTACTTACAATTGGTACAACATTCCCGAGCATAGTATTTTTATCGTCAATTATATTTACACCTTTCGGTTATCCGTTTGCACCTATATTGGCTTCCATCGCTTTTACTTCTATCTTATTTTTTATACTGCTGAATGATTTTACAAAATCACAATTACCCCGAAGAGTATTTGTGCCGATGCTGATTCTCATTTTTGTTTTTCATCCGGGAATTGTTTTCGCAGCAGTATCGGGCCGCGGTGTTGCCGCAATACTTTTATTTTTTTATTTGGTATTCAGAAGTTTGTTTAAATATTATAAAAGCCAAACTTCGTATTACCTTTCTATGGCAAGTATATTTCTTTCGTGCCTGATATTCTGCGATTATAATTATATATGGCTGTTGCTTGCATTTTTCCCGTTCATATTCCTTGTTTCATTGGAAGGATTAAAACTGCAAAAAGATCAACCACCCGTTTTGCAATATTTTACTGCATTAAATAATACTTCGCAGAGAAGAAAATTGGCAAACCGCACAATAGCAATTTATATCATTGTTTTTTTATTGCCTTTCGGCGCTTTGTATTTGTTTAGAATATTAAACTTTTATCACGCCGGTGATGCTTCCTATTTCTTAAACAGTCAATATGCCAACTGGCATGTTACCGGTGATGTTACTGTAGGTAACTTACTTGTATCGGGCGTTTTATTTAACGGCGCCGAGCAAAGCCACATTGTTTTTCAAACGTATATTTTACTGCAAACCCCTTTGTTGATTTTAGTGTTCTTTATTTTTAAAGGAACGTTGTATGAGTTGTTTACCATTCTGGCACCCTTCATACTTATCTCCATTATTTTGCTGGGTAACCAGGTTTATATAACAATAGAATATTATCTTATTTTCCTGATACTTGCATTGTTGTGTATCAGCATTTATGCAGGAAAAAAATATAAAATAAAATTTCTGTATCCTATTATCATGGCTACTACCATCATAAATATTTTTACAGGGATTTTCTATTTTATACATTCGAGCGATAAGGAAGAAGGACAATTTTTTGATTCTGCAAAGAAAATAAGTAAGTGGAAAGATGAAAGGCAAACTTCCGAAGAATATCAATTGGCTTCTTATATTTCCGATATCACAGATGAAACCCACAAAATATTAATGGATGATGCTGCGGCGTATAAAATAATGGCGCACTTGCGTTCTCTGAAAAATGTTATATCGCCTATCAATAATAATTTTATTACCGTTGTAGAAAATCCAAAATCGGGGGCCAGATTTATTTGCGTTGCTAAAAGCGAAAATCAGTTGCGGTCATTTACGGTATTGAATGATTACAATATTCATCAAATGGAATTGCGTAAGGAGTTTCATCCGTTATTGATGTACGAAACCAAGAATTGGGCTATCTATAAAATAATTTAATCCATTATTTTAAAACTGCTTTCAGCATCCGGAATTTTCCGTGAATATCTTTCTTTAATTCAACCGAATAATTTTCATTCGCAAAAAGATTAATTAAATCTTCTCCCGAATTTTCATTTATCTCTGCAAATATTTTTCCATTTTCTTTGAGGTGTTTTTTTCCGAATGAAGCTATTTTTTTATAAAAGATCAAGGGATCCGAATCGGCAACAAACAATGCAATATGCGGTTCAAAATCCAGTACATTTTTTCGCATATCCTTACTTTCGGATTGTTTTATATACGGCGGATTGCTTACAATTAAATCAAACGCAGAAAGGATATCCCACTTGCTTTCGTCCAAAAAATCAATCTCTAAAAAATTTATTTCAACACCAAGATCAGTTGCATTTTTTCTTGCAACAACCAAAGCTTCTTTGCTGATATCGATCGAAGAAATTGTAATGCCCGTATTTTTTTTCTTTAACGCAATCGGAATACAGCCACTGCCGCTGCCAATATCCAAAACAGTTTCTGCAATAATATTTTTATTGTTTATTTCCTGAGATATCCAGTCAATCAGTTCTTCGGTTTCAGGTCTTGGTATCAATACAGATTCATTCACAAAAAATTTCATTCCGTAAAACCATGCTTCCTGTAAAACATATTGAACAGGTTTGTGTTGCAATAAATCTTCGGTGCATTTTTTTAACTGCAATAGTTGTTGAGTATTAAGCAAAACATTTTTATGAATGATGCGGTTTGTTTTTTGATAGCCTGTAATGTGCTCCGTCACCATGTCGGCAATATTAGCTGCTTCGCGGTTATCGTACAATTCATTTAACCGAAACAATAATTTTTTATATGCTTCCTGAATACTCATTTTGCAATGCTACTGCATTTTCATTTAGTTTTGAACCAATCTTATTTTAAATCTTGCATGAGTAAAACAAAAATAGAAGAAGATTTTTATTATACCATCGAACAAAGTTCTGTTGCAGAGTTTAAAGACCGTGGCAGTAAATTTATTGCTTTTGCTTATCCGGTTTCATCTGCCGAAGAATCGAAATCTTATTTACAACTTTTAAAAAAAGAACATTCAAAAGCAGTGCATCATTGTTTTGCATATCGTATCGGAACTGATGGAAATAATTTTCGTGTGAGTGACGATGGCGAGCCAAGTGGTTCGGCCGGCAAACCTATTCTTAATCAGATCGACAGTAAACAATTAACCAATATTGCGGTAATTGTTGTGCGATATTTTGGAGGAACTTTGTTAGGTGTTCCGGGTTTAATAAATGCGTATAAAACCGCAACAGCATTGGCTTTGCAGCTTGTTCCTATCGTACAAAAACAAATCGGGATAAATTACGAATTGCAATTTGATTATACTAAAATGAATGAAGTGATGACGATTGTAAAACAATTTAATTGCAGCATCATTCATCAGGAAATGCAATTATTTTGTTTGTTGAAAATCGGGATACCAAAAGCAAGGCTGGAAGAAGTTTTGTACAAAATAAAAGAGCTGCATACCATTACTTCCAAAAAAATATAATCAGGCTTTGCCGGTTAGTTTGTAAGCAACAATGCCAATGATTTCATGAATTGTATATCGCCACTCGTTCAATAATTTCAGATCGGGAACAATATATTCTTCCCAGTTCAGCCTCGAATTTATTACATGAAAATCTGTTGGGAAGGGAATTACAGCAATTCCGGCTTTTCGAAAAATTTTTTCTGACCTTGGAATATGTATGGCCGATGTAATTAAAATAAACGGGCTTTTTAATTGCAACGAATCGATTATTGTTTTTGTGAACACCGCATTTTCGAAAGTGTTTCGCGAATTATTTTCTATGATGATATCTTTTTCGGCAACACCGCATGCAAGCAATTCAGTCTTTACAAAATCGGCTTCTTTAGCTCCGTTGTCAATTAATGATCCCGACCCTCCTGTCATAATTATTTTTTGAATAAAGCCCTGATGATATAATTTTTCTGCCTGAATAAAACGATCTGCATTTTCGCTGAAAAAACCTTTTTTATTTTTATCGAATGCTGCAAATCCGCCTAATAAAATCCCGGCTGAATAATGTTTCCCTTTTTCCAGCGTTACCGGTTTGGGTTGCCACCATAAAGCAAATTGCTGATATAAGAAATAATTAGAAAATAAAATGCTGATGCAAATTATTGTGATAAATAATTTTTTCTTTGTGTGTTTTGATTTGCTGATAATCATCCACAATAACAAAATAATCATCCACGAAACCGGCGCCATTAAAAAGTTGAAGATTTTCGACAAAATAAAAAACATAAAATTATTTTTTGAACCTGTTACTTACAATTAATTCTTTATTCCCTGCAGAATAAACATAAAATCCTTCACCAGTTTTTACGCCTGATTTTCCTGCTGTTACCATATTTATTAATAATGGACATGCGGCATATTTAGGATTTCCAAAACCATCGTGTAAAACATTTAAAATACTAAGGCAAACATCCAAACCAATGAAATCCGCTAACTGCAAGGGTCCCATGGGATGCGCCATTCCTAATTTCATCACCGTATCAATTTCTTCAACGCCGGCAACACCTTCGTATAAACTGTAAATGGCTTCGTTAATCATTGGCATTAAAATACGGTTGGCAATAAAACCGGGATAATCGTTTACAACACACGGAACTTTATTTAATTGTTTTGATAAAGCAACAATTTGTTCTGTTACTTCATTTTTTGTTGCATAACCATTGATGATTTCTACCAGTTTCATCACCGGAACGGGATTCATAAAGTGCATGCCAATTACCAACTCCGGCCGTTTTGTTACAGCAGCAATTTTGGTGATGGAAATAGATGAAGTATTAGTTGCCAAAATTGTTTCGGCAGGTGCGGCTTCATCTAACTGTTTAAAAATTTTTAATTTTAATTCAATATTTTCTGTTGCTGCTTCAACAATTAAATGGGCATTTTTAACGCCTGCTGCTATTTCGGTAAATGTGCTAAGATTAGAAAGTGTTTTCTTTTTATCTTCTTCGGTGATGAATGATTTTGCAATTTGCCGGTCTAAATTTTTTGCAATGGTTGCCAATGCTTTTTCTAATTGAGCGGCATTTATATCAATCAATGAAACTGTAAAACCATTTTGTGCAAACACATGTGCAATGCCGTTTCCCATGGTGCCGGCACCGATGACTGAAATATTCTGAAACATAATTTCGGGTGTTGATGAAATAAAGATTAAAAATCGGAATTAATTTTTAATTGCAGCATAAAGTTATGCAGCACAAGAGTGCGACGCAACCGGAGATAAAGAATGTTATGCAGCCGGTAACAAAATAAAAAACTAAAAAAAGGAAAACTAAATCGTTCTTTTCTTAAAAACTAATTCGTAAAAATTCGTGTAATAAAAAACTAAATCGTTCTACCAATAAACTAATAAACAATTAAACCGCTAAACTTTAATTTTTATTTTTAAAATCACCCCGTTTCCATGCCTGAATAAAGTCGGCCCATGCCATAGGATTAAAAATATTTTGCGGAGGCAATTGCCCGGCATAATAATATTTATTAGCCTGTTGTTTAAGTTGATAATTTACCGCTTCGCGGCCATCTTGCGGAAGCGATAACATCAATGCTCTTAATTTAGCCTGATCGGTATTTTGCCGTGCAATTTCAAGCATATCATCCGGCATCTTGGTATTTGCAAAATCGCGTTCAAACTGTTCCCGTGTAGGGCGTGGTTTTAAAATAGTGGCAGGCAAATAATTGGTATCGCTTACCAATAAAACAATTAAGCTGTATTGATTGTCGGTAAGATTTTTTGGCATTACATAACTTTTATCTTTAAAACCGATGGAAGAAAAAGTAATATGATCGCCTTTTAAAACAACGATCGAAAATACACCGTCATTATTAGTGATGGTACCTCTTCCTTTATCTTTTACAATAACACTGGCAGCAGGAACAGCACGCAAACTATCTGATGTCATTACCACACCAAACAATTGGATCACTGAATCTTTGGGAGGATTATTTTGCGCCTTTACCTGTTGCAAAATAAAAAATCCGCTTAATAAGAAAATGTATCGTAACGATTTCATCATCGGCACAAAAATAAGAATTCAATTTCGGGAAAATGATAAACAACTTTATTTTTAATTTGTTTATACTTCGTAATTCATAACAAAGTAAAGTGCCTGATGATTAACTTTGCGCCCTATTAAACTTTTTAACAAAAACTTTCATGATGATTGAAGCGGATATTTTAAAAGCCCTTGGCAATGTGCAGGAGCCCGATCTTGGCAAAGATTTAGTGACATTGAATATGATCAAAGATCTTGCAATCGATGGCAACAATGTTAGTTTCACAATTGTTTTAACTACACCGGCTTGTCCGATGAAAGATATGATGCGTGGTGCTTGCGAGAATGCCATTAAATTATTGGTGAGCAAGGATGCCATTATAAAAATTAATTTTACTTCTAATACATCAAGCAACAGAAAAGATGCGCAGCAAGAATTAAAAGGTGTAAAAAATATTATTGCAGTAGTTAGTGGTAAAGGTGGTGTTGGCAAAAGTACCGTGGCAGCTAATCTGGCTTTGGCATTGGCCGAAGGCGGTGCCAGCGTGGGTTTGATGGATGCCGATATTTACGGTCCAAGTGTTCCCATTATGTTTGGTGTGCGTGGTGCAAGGCCAATGATGAAAGAAGTGGATGGCAAAGGATTAATTGTTCCGATAGAAAAATTCGGCATTAAATTATTAAGTATCGGTTTATTGGTTGACGAAAAAAATGCAGTGGTTTGGCGCGGCCCTATGGCAAGCAGCGCCATCCGCCAGTTTGTAACAGAAGTTGATTGGGGCGAATTGGATTATTTAATTATAGATATGCCACCGGGCACCGGCGATATTCATTTAACATTAATACAAACTGTTCCGGTAACAGGTGCCGTGGTGGTTACAACACCGCAGGCAGTGGCATTGGCCGATGCAAAAAAAGCTATTGCCATGTTTGCACAGGCACAAATTAATGTACCCATTATTGGATTGGTAGAAAATATGGCCTACTTCACGCCGGCCGAATTGCCCAACAATAAATATTATTTATTTGGAAAAGAAGGCGGTAAAAATTTAGCCGAAGAATACGAGTTGCCTTTCCTCGGACAAATTCCTTTGGTACAAACCATCCGAGAAGGCGGCGATGGCGGCGTTCCTGCAATGGTTGGCAACGATGGTATTACACAAACTGCATTCAGAAATTTTGCATCGTTGGCCGTACGAAATATTGCCATACGAAATGCCAATATGCCAAAGACAAAAGTGCTGGAAATTATTAGTTAGCAAGCGATAGAATTTCTATTAAACTTTTGTTGCGTCGCACTCTTGTACGGCTGGAATTTTATGCGGCAATAAAAAAATTGCATTTGTGTTGGTGAAGGAACGGTCGAGTATTTTCGAAGGCAAGGAAGTTCATTAAACTTCGAACTCAAACTAATATTAATGCTTGCACTTAGTTGATGTTACTCCAATCCTATTTTTACAAATACTTTTGTATTGTGTTTCTCCAACTACCTTATGATTTTAAATAATAAGCAAAGGATTGTGGTGGAACTAAATTATAGTCTGCCTTTAAACATTTTGGTTGTTTATATTTCTTTGTTTTCTTGATTTGTATCGCAAACCCATCAACTCGATTCTCAAAATACTGATAGAAATAATCCTCTGTTATGCCCGAAAAATCTTGTGTCAATTTCCAAAGAGCATCAATGTTTTTGTTAATAATTTTTTCGATTTCAAATTCACCAATCACTTGCTGAACGGGAGAGGATGCATACACAATAACCGTCTTAATATTACTATTTTTAAAAATCGCCTTTCGGAATTCAAATTTTTTTGTTCCGTCAAATATTTTAAAGGCGAATTCTGGTTTGATTGATAAGACTACTTTCATTTTCCTATTGAATAATTTGCAATTTTAATAAAATCTTCTCGGCTAATTTCTCTAAACCCTCTCGGCATGTCAAAGATATTAGGAATAATGCCATTATCGTTGAGCCATTTTAAATTTGGCCTTTTTTTATACGAGTAGACATATAAAAAATTTACTATAAAAGGTTTAAGGTTAGGGTAATAATTCCAGAACTTTTTTAATTCTTCATCATTAAATACACTTCGTTTTCTGCATAGTTGAATGAATGTGTTGACATCAGGGATATTTGTGTTTATTGATTCAACAATGCCATAGGTTGTTACAACACCAGTATAAATAGTTCCTGTTCGATAAAATACGATTATGTCACCGGACTTTAAGTCTTTAAAGTGCGAACGTGAAATATAAACTTTGCTTAAAGCATTTCTATGAGGCTCATTTTCTGTAAAATTTTTTGGCGACTCAGTTTTTAAAATTGAGTCAGGGAAAAGTTCAGTGTGATATTCTGGGTAAATTGGAACAATGTAGATTTTGCTTTCTGTTGAACTGAAGGGGAAAGTCTTTTTTGGTTGTTCAATATTTACTTCTTGGTTTTTCTCAAAATATTTGGTGTAAACCTTTTCATTTCCCGTTTGTGTCTTTTTGATTCCGTAATATTCAAAACCCCAATCTTCAAGTAAGGCAATTAGTCGAAGTTGTTCGGGACGTTTATTAAATATTGTGACATAAATTTCTGTCACTCCATATTGCAAAGCATTATCAAAAATTATTTTGAGAAATCTCTCACCGATTTTAAATCCATTGCTAATAACTTTTAGAGTTCCAATTTTTAAACGTTTTTTTCTTTTAAAGTTCGGCTCAATGTCTGAATAATTTTCATTTTCACCTTCTACTTTTATATACAAAAATGCTGAAAGAATATCATTGCTATAGCATACGTATGCAATTTCATCTGCTTTTTTATTAAACCATTTGTCAAAGCCAGTATAGTCCTCACGGAAACTGTCAAAA
>DATAMD010000445.1:0-1752 GCA_036260755.1 Chitinophagaceae bacterium
TCATCTTCTCTGTTATTTAATGAAGGAAAAGTTCTTATTGCAAGCACATCAAAATAATTTCCGAGAATGGGTGCAGCATCTTTAATATGTTCAACCGTATTGCCGCTCATGATGGCGCCTTCTTCAAATTCCAATGCCCAACCTTCTTTATCAACATTAAAAACAATGGCTTCCATTCCCAGGTTACTTGCAGCAACCTGAGTGCTTAAACGTGTACGCAAACTTGGATTTAAAAATAATAATCCAATACGTTTGCCTGCTCCCAAAGCCTTATCGGCAAAGGGATTTGCCTTATATGCCAATGCTTTTTTTACCAAAGCATTAATATCGGGCACATCGTTAACAGAAATAAATTGTTTCACTGTTTTTTATATTTATGTACTTAACCGTTGAATAAATATTTAGCTGTTGTTGCGTCGCACACTTGTACTGCAACAATTACTTCAACTTTTTTTGCCACAAAGTTCAGAACGTTGAAGTGTGCGACGCAACCGGCGATGCCATGAAAAACAAAAGCACATCAACAAAAAAATTACGCTTCTATTTTTTGTTCTTCTTTTATTGCTGCAATTGTTTCGTTTAACGCATCTAAAAATTCGTCCACCTGTTTTCTTGTTATTGCCAATGAAGGTAACAAACGAATTACATTTGGTTTTGCTTCGCCGGTAAAAATAAAATGATCGAATAATAATTTTTTCTTCAGGTCTTTTAATTCTTCGGGCACATCGAAGCCAATCATCAAACCTTTGCCGCGAACATTTTTTATTGCATCAATTGATTTTAATTTATTGATAAGATACATGCCGCGCTGCTTTGCCATGCTAATTAAATTTTCTTCTTCAATTACTTCCAGCACAGCCAATGCTGCCGCACATGCCAAATGATTGCCGCCAAATGTTGTACCCAGCATTCCGTGTTTTGGTTTAATGTGTGGTGCAATTAAAATACCACCAATCGGAAAACCATTGCCCATGCCTTTTGCCATGGTATAAACATCGGCATTAACGCCGGCATAATCGTGCGAAAAAAATTGACCGCTTCTGCCATAACCGCATTGAACACTATCGGCAATATAAACTGCATTGTATTTATCGCACAATGTTCTGATTAATTTTAGGGATGATTCTGTTGCAATATTTATTCCGCCAACACCCTGAATTCCTTCAACGATAACAGAAGAAATTTGCTTGCCGTTTTTTTCGAAACATTCCTGCAAAGCCGCTTCATCATTGAACGGCAGAAAAATAATATTATCGGTTTCGTTAACCGGCGCAACAATATTTTTATTATCGGTTGCTGCAACAGCTAACGAAGTTCTTCCATGAAATGATTTGGAAAATGCAATAACTTTTTTCTTGTTGTTATGAAAGGATGCCAGCTTCAATGCATTTTCGTTTGCTTCGGCGCCGCTGTTGCAAAGAAATAATTGATAATCTTCTTTGCCGCTAACCTTGCCTAATTTTTCGGCCAATTGTTGTTGCAACGGAATATTAACTGAGTTTGAATAGAATGCAATTTTTTCTAATTGGTCTTCAATTCTTTTCACCCAATGAGGATGTGTATGGCCAATGCTGATAACAGCGTGGCCGCCATACATGTCTAAATACTGTACACCATTTTCGTCCCAAACATAAGAGCCTTGTGCTTTTGTAATGGTAATGTTGTTAAGCGGATAAACGTCAAAGAGAGTCATAAGTTGTAAGTTGTAAGTTGTAAGTGTTGATTAAGCTCTTACTTTATTTATTAAAGCAA
>DATAMD010000446.1:0-1856 GCA_036260755.1 Chitinophagaceae bacterium
ACCAGATGTGAAGTGTTGCTGCTGTTATAACCGCCAATAACAATGGCCAGTTCGGCATCTGTATTTAACATGGCCGATACAGCAGTTTGATTATCGTAAGTAGCATAACATAAAGTATCTCTAGTATCGGCAAAATGTTTACCAATGTTTTCTTCGGTTAAATGATAATGTTGTTTGATAACATTTTTCAGGTAATCCGAAATACTTTGTGTATCAGAGGCCAATTGTGTTGTTTGATTTACAACACCAATTCTTTGCAGGTCTTTTTCAACAGTAAACCCGTCGGAATATTTTCCTTTGAATTCTGTATAAAATGTTTCAGCCGGTTTTTCGCCGGTAATATATTTTGCTAACTCAATGGTTTCTTTCATGTCATTCACCACCACTGTCGCAGTATGTGATGATGCATGCGAAAAAGTAGCCCTTGTTTCTTCGTGTTTTGGTTTGCCATGAACCACAATGCTGTAACCCTTTTGGGCAATATGTTCGCTTCTGTTCCAAACCTTTTCTACAAACGGGCAGGTGGTATTATGTTTTTCGGTGTGAATGCCTTTTTCCTTTAATTTTTTTTCGATGTCTAATGTTGTTCCGAATGCAGGAATTAAAACAATATCATCTTTTGTGATTGTTTCAAACGGAATGATCTGCTTGCCATAACTATCCTGTAAAAATTGAACACCACGTTCTTTCAGATCAGCATTTACCTGCGGATTATGGATCATCTCGCTTAATAAAAAAATTCGTTTGCCGGGATTTTCTTCAATCGTATTAAAAGCAATTTCAATCGCATTTTCAACACCATAACAAAATCCAAAATGACGGGCCAAATATATTTTTATAGAACCTAAATCTAACAGGGTCGGACTAAAATCTTTTTTCAGTTTATCATCAATCCTGCGTTTTTGTTTTACTGCACTGATAAGTGAACTGCGATAAATATTTGGAACATTAAATTGTTTCATTACTGAATTTAAAAATGCGTTTAAAAGCCAAATGTACAAAGTTCGTTCAGCTAAAAATTAATGAGCAAAATAATCTCTTCTAAAAACAGTTTATCTGTTTCATCAAAATCATTTAACACATCACTATCAACATCTAAAACGCCAAAAACAATTGTATCTTTTATCAGCGGTACAACAATTTCGCTTTTCGATAAACTGCTGCAGGCAATATGCCCGGGAAATTTTTCTACATCTTCAACAATCAAAGTTTTTTCCTGTTGCCAGCTTGTACCGCAAACGCCTCTTCCTTTTTTTATTCTGGTACATGCTACCGGTCCCTGAAACGGCCCCAACACCAGTTCATCATTCTTCACCAAATAAAACCCAATCCAAAACCAGTTGAACTGTTCTCTCAAAGCCGCAGCCACATTGGCTAAATTGGCAATCAGGTCGGGCTCGCCTTCCAATAAACCTTTTATCTGCGGCAATAAAGATTCGTACTGTTCCTGCTTACTTCCTTTGGTTATCAATAAATCTTCGGACATAAAATTGATTTAAAAACTAAAAACTAAAAGCTAAAAGTAAAAAAACTAAATACTAAAAAAAGAAAAACTAAAAAACTAAATCATTCTACCAATAAACCATTAAACTAAAAACCAATTCGTGTAATTCGCAAAAATTCGTGTAATAAAAACTATATCGTCCTAATTTAATTCGTGTAATAAAAAATCACTTCTTCACCAAACTGCTATCGTTTGTACATAAAAACAAACTGCCATCATTAAATGTTTTAACCGGTATCAAAATTTTTTTCTTTTTTATTTCTTCCAATACCAGCAGATCAAAATTTTCTTCATTGTTAAACCAAATCAATTTAATTGTTGGTTGCTTATAAAATGCAGCTACCTGATCGGT
>DATAMD010000447.1:0-2197 GCA_036260755.1 Chitinophagaceae bacterium
TTGTTGTTATCCATTTCATTTCGTGCGGCACGCCGGGCAATGAAATAAATATTTTCTCTTTTTTCTCGAACAACATGCCGGGTGCGGTACCCATTTCGTTGTGCAAAACGGTACAAACATCGGGCACTTCGGCTTGCTTAAACAGTATTATATTTATTGTGTGAATATGAAGGGAAGTAAGGACGGGAATTTAAATGGATAATTTTATCCCATTAAAACCAGAACGATTAGTATGGCAATAGCTGAATTGATAATGCCCAAGATGGGTGAGAGCATCACAGAAGCAACCATTTTGCGGTGGCATAAAAATGTGGGCGATCGCGTTGCACAAGATGAAACTGTTTTAGATATTGCTACCGATAAAGTTGATAGCGAAGTACCATCAACAGTTGCCGGAATAATTACCGAAGTTTTATTTAAAGTTAATGATGTAGTGCCTGTTGGTGCTGTTTATGCAAGAGTTGATGTTGGCGCAACAGCGGCTCCGCAAAATTATTTTGCTCCTGCACAAACATTTAATCCGCCGCCTGTTCAGCCAAAAGTTGAAGAACAAATTCCTTTTACACCGCAACAAACTCAAACAACAAAATTTGCCGGTGGCAATAATCGTTTCTTCTCGCCATTGGTTTTAAATATTGCAAACAGCGAAGGAATAAGCTTAAGCGAATTGGAAAGAATTCCGGGTACCGGTGCCGATGGACGTGTTTCTAAAAAAGATGTGCTGCAATACATTGCCGATAAAAAAGCAGGGAAAGTTCCCGCATTTGTTCCGGCAGCAACACAAACAATTTATACTGCACCGCCAGCTGTTCAACACGCAATAGAAAGTCAGCCGCAAAAGATTTATACAGCACCGCCGGTTTATGTTCCGCCCGTTGAAGCACCGCAAGAAATTGCGCAGCCACAACCTGTTTATATTCCACCATCACATACACAAACAGTTGCAACTGCAGTGCAGCAACCTGTTCCGGTTTATGTTGCACAACCTGTAAGTGAACCGGCTCCTGTTGCCGCAAAACCGGTTGCAGCGCCAATTGTAACACCTCCACCGCCACCACCGATAATTGAAACACCTAAACCAAGTGTTGAATTATTTGAGATGGACAGGATGCGTAAACTGATTGCAAAACATATGGTCGACAGTAAACATACCAGTGCACATGTTACCAGTTTTGCTGAGGCCGATGTTACCAATATGGTTGTATGGAGAGATAAAATAAAAAATGATTTAGAAAAAGTGCAGGGAACAAAAATCACTTTTACACCCATGTTTATTGAGTGTTTAATAAAAGTGATGAAACGATATCCAATCCTCAACAGTTCAGTTGAAGGCGATAATATTTTAATTAAAAATTATTATAACATTGGCATGGCAACAGCATTGCCTAATAAAAATTTAATTGTTCCTGTTATAAAAAATGCTGAGAATTTAAGTTTGGTTGCTTTAACAAAATCAGTAAATACTTTGGCCGATAATGCACGCAACAATAAATTAAAACCCGAAGATATTCAGGGCGGCACATTTACTTTCACCAATGTTGGAACGTTTGGCAGTTTGATGGGTACGCCAATTATTAACCAGCCGCAAGTTGCTATTCTTGCTGTTGGTGTCATTAAAAAACGCGCCGTGGTTATTGAGACCGATAAAGGCGATTACATTGGTATTCGCCACATGATGTTTTTATCACTGAGTTACGATCACAGAATTATTGATGGAAGTGTTGGCGCAAGTTTCTTAACCGATGTTGCCAAAGAATTCGAAAAATGGGATGTGAACCGCGAATTAAAATTAGTAATCAAAGAACAATACGTTGATTAAAATAATTCGAAAAAAATAAATAAAAAACTCTCAAATAATCTGAGAGTTTTTTTATGCACTTTATTTATCCGGGGTAACAATAATCAATTTCTTATTCACATCACATGATTGAATAAGCGATTGTATTCGTCCACGCTTTACATTTGTACAAATGATGAACATGAAAAATATTTATTTATCGGGATTGGCAGCCACATTACTTTTGATGGCGGCATGCAATAACACGAAACAAAAAACAGTAAATGCAGATTCGGCAAAACTGATTGCCAAACCTGTCCCCGGTACACCAATCAAATACGACAGTTCTAAGCGAATAATTTTTACCTGAATATTTAATTCTTTTTCATTCCTCATAAAATCGCCATAAGCACTATCGGG
>DATAMD010000448.1:0-1693 GCA_036260755.1 Chitinophagaceae bacterium
ATGCAATTGATTTATATTTTTCAACTTTTGCAAAATCGATGGCAAGCATCGGCGCATTTATGGCCGGCGACAAAGCCATCATCGATTTTATCAGATATAATATCCGCTCACAAATTTTTGCCAAGAGTGTTCCCATGCCAATTGTTTTAGGCAATTTAAAAAGATTGGAATTATTAAAAACAAAACCCGAATTAAAAAACAAGTTGTGGAGTAATGCCCTGAAACTTCAGTCGGGCTTGAAAGAGAGAGGCTTTGATATCGGAAAAACCGATTCGGTTGTTACACCCGTTTACATGAAAGGCGGTGTTGAAGAAGCTACTGCCATGGTGATGGATTTGAGAGAAAATTATAAAATATTTTGTTCTATTGTTGTGTATCCCGTTATCCCGAAAGGGCATATTATTTATCGTTTAATTCCAACAGCCGTGCATACCGATGAAGACATTGCATTAACCTTGCAGGCCTTCAGCGAAACAAAATCTAAATTAGATGCAGGAGTTTATAAAGTAGAATCAATTCCCGATATGGCCGAAGCGAGATAATTAGTTTATTTGTTTAATAGTTTATAAATAAAAAAGCCTTTCAAAAATAAATTTTGAAAGGCTTTTATATTTTTTTGTACCGAGCTGCAAACCTTTGCAGAGCTAGGGTTGCGTCGCACTCTTGTACACTTTGTTCTTTATTCAGCAGTTCTCAACAATTTTATTTCTTCTTCAAATAAATTAATATTCAACGCATCTTTTAATTCAAATTCACCAATTCTTGTTCGGCATAAACTGCTTAAATGTGCACCAACATTTAATGCTGCGCCAAAATCGTTGGCAAGACTGCGGATATTATATCTGATAAAATCGATGATGGCTTTGTCGCCGGCCATAAATGCGCCGATGCTTGCCATCGATTTTGCAAAAGTTGAAAAATATAAATCAATTGCATCCTGGCAACCTTGTTCTTCGCCGGCACCTGCACCACGTTTTCCCAAAGTACCAAAGCCATGTGCATCATCAACTAACAAACGGAATTGATATTTATTTTTTAATGCTGCAATTTCTTTTAGTTTACCCTGATCGCCTGCCATACCAAAAACACCTTCGGTAATAACTAAAATACCACCGCTGTTTTGTTTTTCGATCAATGCAGTTGCACGTTCTAATTGTTTTTCGCAATCATCCACATCGTTGTGTTTAAAAACATAACGATGACCGGGATGCAAACGTAATCCGTCAATAATACAGGCATGCGCTTCGGCATCGTAAACAATAACATCATGACGGCCGCAAATAGAATCAATAGCACTCATAATTCCCTGATAACCGTAGTTCATTAAAATAGCATCTTCTTTTTCTTCAAACTCGGCTAATTCTTTTTCTAATTGTTCGTGATAATTGCTGTTGCCACTCATCATGCGGGCACCCATTGGCGTTGCCAAACCAAACTCAGCAGCAGCTTCGGCATCGGTTTTCCTGACTTCGGGGTGATTGGCCAAGCCCAAATAATTATTCAAACTCCAAACAATCATTTCTTCGCCGCGAAATTTCATTCTTGCACCAATTTCTCCGTCTAATTTCGGAAATGCAAAATAACCATGTGCACGTTCGCGGTGCTGCCCTAACGGACCATAATTCTTCACTAACTTCTCAAAAATATCTGCCATATTATTTAAAATTTTGATTACACGAATTTTTATGAATCA
>DATAMD010000452.1:0-8973 GCA_036260755.1 Chitinophagaceae bacterium
GCGGCGATATTCGATAGCACGTTTACCGTTCCAGCTTCCAAACACACCACCAATGCCGCCCCATAATTGTTCGAACGGATCTTCGGGAAATGGTTTGCCTAAAACTTTTTTAACGGTTGCTTTAAATTCTTTTACCAATAATTTTAATTCGGGAACTGTTAAGTCGGTATCAGAAGTATATCCTTGTTTATGTTTAATTGCTTCTAATTTTTCGTCTAATACTTTACGAATACCTTTTCCGTTTTTTGGTTCAATGCCGGCAGCTTTTTCCATTACCACATCGGCATACATCATTACCAGGCGGCGATAAGCATCGTAAGCAAATCTTGCATCACCCGATTGTTTAATTAAACCCTCGATCGTATTTTCATTCAATCCAACATTCAATACTGTGTCCATCATGCCGGGCATACTGCGTCTTGCACCGGAGCGAACTGATAATAATAATGGATTATTTACATCGCCGAATTTTTTGCCTGTAATTTTTTCTACAGATTGTAATGCGGTTTCTAACTGCGTTTTTAAAACGGCAGGGTAAGTATGTTTATGATCGTAATAATAAGTACAAACCTCTGTTGAAATGGTAAATCCGGGGGGAACAGGTAATCTTAATTTTGGATGACCGGCCATTTCGGCAAGGTTGGCACCTTTACCACCCAACAAGTTCTTCATCGATTCATTGCCGTCGGCTTTGCCGGCTCCGAAGAAGTAAACATATTTTTTGGAAGCAATCTTTTGTTTTGACATAAGAATTTTTTTTTGATGCGCCAAAATTATAGTGGTATAACAGTGAATGATATGATATTTGTCATAAAGAGGGTTGTAATTTATCAGTCGGGTTGAATTAAAAACAATTTCAAACAAAACAATCCAATTTCGAACAGATTTTATATTTTATGGCAATAATATAAGTTAAGAAACGCCTGCCAGACTGAGCCGGTCTACCGGACAGGCTCAGTATTGACAATCCTTATGTAATGATATTACTCTCCGGGGTTTTCCGAAGCTTGATAATAAAAGCCTCAAACTTTCATTGAGGCTTTTCTTTTTGTACCATTACTCCGGTATATTAGTGCTATTTCTTTTTGAGCATTCTGATGAATTGTTTCAGCAAGAATGATACAGCAAAACTTATTACTGCACCTACGGCAGCAAGTACCATCGTTTTTAATACATCTTCACTTTTAATGTTTATAATGATCGTTAACAATGTACCGCCTGCTGTTCCCGCTTTTGTTCCATTATCCATCCGACCCTCCTTTTCCGTTGTTTGATGTTGTTAACTGACTTACCGCTCCTATTAAAGTTCCTCCAACTGCTGCATACCCTGCAATGGTTGTTGCAATAGCCGGTAGTGCCACTGGTGCTGTTACAATAGCCGCACTGATGGCTGTTATTATCAAACCAATATTTCTTAGTCTTTTAAAAAATGTTGGTGTGGGTGATTGTATTCTTTGTATGATGTTCATTGTGTTTTTATTTAACTGATTATTTAATTGTTCTGTCACTCTTGCTTTCGAAAGGTGTTGAACGTGATGTCTTTATGATAGATGATTTTGCTCCGCTTTTTTGCTATTGACTATCAATAAAAAAACAGCTTTCTCTTCTTCCAGTTCAGGATATACGATTGACTTTATTTTTTCCAATGCGATCCTCGATCGTAACCCTTCGCCTTCGCCAATTAAAACAGAAACCGGAGCAATGCAGCCTTTCAACTCTTTCAGTGCATCATTGGCAGGATGTATCAATATCAACTCCCTGTTCTTTACTTCCATTACCTGCAAGTGCCATCCAAAATGATCGCTCCACCTTTTCATCAATTCATACCTTCCTTCGGGAATACAGGATATTTGATGCTGATTGTTTTTCCATGGCAGTTCAATCGTGCTGCATAAACAATCATTGTTATAATAGAGTGCTCCGTTTGTCCCGTTCAGATAATATGTTCTGATTAGCTCCAGTTCCATGTTCATTTAATTTTAAATGTTGAATTTTAAATTTTAAATGATGATGCTTGCATTTAGCATTTATCATTTAGCTCACGTTCACTTCTCCTGTAAACAAACTGTCCGATACATCATTACCATCTTCGGTAATAAAAGCAATCCATGTTTGTACTGTTTTACCGCTGAAGGCCGTTACATCCAGTTGGGCCGCTTCTGCATTACGTGCAGCACCTGCAACGGTATAAACAGTTTGTCCTGCTGCCGGGCAATGCACCATCAATATGGCCTGATCAGTTGCTTTTGCTGTTCCGGCACCGCTGTTATCAGTCCACGAAAAATTTACCTTACCCGCTGTTCCTGCAGCGGCGGCGGGTGAAGTTGCATTTTGCAGATTGCCCCTGCTTAACAATACCAAACTGTAATTGATAGTGAAGGCGGGATATACACCTGTGATGGCATTGCGTATATTATACGCCAGTGCTGCATTGGGGCCTGTGATGCCGTTGGCAAAATCACGGAAACTGGTACTTAGCAATACCCCGAATGTTCGCAGAAACTTCATCATCAACCCAAACTTTGCCTGCTGTTCCAACTGTGCATCTGAGAAGTTACCCGGCTTTTTACTGCTCTTACTGCGCATATAATCAATGCCCTTCCATGTGGCACCAATCACGGTTCCTACCTTACCCGAGAAACCGCCTAAAATACCCTTGTTAATTGTTCCCATTTTTTTTGTTTTGAAATGAATAATTGGTTTAACCGGATTCGTTACAACCGGCCGAATTGTTTTGAATCCTTGACAAAAGTATTTTACAGGAAAAGGCGTTTAGGGTTGCGGTGGTAACGCAACCCCTGTTAACACATTAATAACCAATAATATATTGTTTTAAAATTCTTTAAGAGAGGATATGGAAAACCTTTTTAGCTTAGTGTAAGCCAACAGTTATTCTAATCTTTTCATCTGTTTAATAAGGTTGTACAAAATATCTTTTACCGTAGAGAGATTATTATGTTCGGGTGCATAATATTTATTGCGCAAACTTTCAGCCGAAATAACAGCAGTATAGTCTGTTTGTATGATCATGGCGACACGCTTTAAAAAATCGGTTTGATTATGTGCTTTAATAAAACCGCCATCTACCAATAACCGCAGCAATATAGCTATTTGCGATACGGGTAATGTAAAATGGAGTATTTTATTTTGCTCAGTATTTTGATTAAGCGATGCCGAAGATTGCAGAACTGTTTCGTTTTGTAAAAGCATAATCTCATCACTGATATGCTTGCTTAGTATCGCCGACAAAGATTCTTTTTCGGTAATCAATCTGCAACCGGCCTGCGCAGCAATTTGATGCATTGCATTTTCGTACAGCATCCATTGCGTTATCCGTTCTGCATTATTGTTTTGCCCGCCGATCTTCGTTCTCAGTTGTTGCATAAAATAAAACACGAAAGCATCGTTATTAAAATCCATCATACACAAACATTCTTCCAGTGGCGTGTAAAAACCTGTTGCACTTTTTTTCTGCGTATGTTGTTTTAAAACCGATAATAAATTTTTTAAGTAGATAAGGTCGGCATAACAAAACTCATTCTCTTCAGGCGGTTGTATAAAATATTCGAGCGGATGTAATGCGATATTGATAAGCGCGGCATCATCAAAACATTTATACAATACCGGTTTAAACTCAGCTAACGAATGAAATATTTTTTGTCGCCACCGCGTATAATAGTATGAAGGTAATTTTTGTGTTTTATCAAAATATTTTGCAAAATGCAATTCAATAAAGCCAAGCAGTTCATCAATGGTATCCATTACGGCGTGTAAATAGTGCAGCAGTTCTTTTACTTCTTCTTTGTTGATCGGCAGGTGTTGTACAGTGTAAGTATGCGTATAAATTTTATCGGCGATGGTAATGCAGGCCACCTGAAAATTTTGAATGAATAAGCTCAATTCTTTCTTCTTTCGGATACTCAGTATTTTTTTTAACAAACTGCTACGCAGGTGTTCTGCTTCAACGGTAGTTTCCTGCAGCAGCCCGTACACTTTTTTTATGGCATCGGTCGATACCTCTGCATCCTGTACATTAAATGCAAGCAATTCAGAAACAAGTTCAACGAACTTTTCCAGCGAATATGTCATGTGTTAGAGTTTAGAGCCTACTATTTTTTTCATGCTGTATATACCCGACCTTACGGAATAGGTAATGATACCGGCAATACTTTTAGCGCCTATTTTATCCATGATTCTTAAACGGTGCCCTTCAACAGTCCTGCTGCTTAATTTTAACCTGTAAGCGATTTCCTTTGTTGTATGCTCATCACATATAAGGCACATGATTTCTTTTTCCCTTTCGGTAAAAGAAGAAGGTGGTGTTTCTATCGGGGAGTGTACATGATTCGTAACGATGCGTGTGATTTTTTCGGTGATCTCATCGCTGAAATAGGGTTTATGGTTCAGCACGGTTTCTATCGCTTCAATAAGTTCTTTCCTGTTGGTGTTTTTCATTAAATAACCTGTTGCACCCGCATCCAGCATATCTATCACCATGCTCTCATCATCAAACATGGTTAACGCAATTATTTTTACAGCCGGCATTTCTTTTATCAGCAGTTTCGTTGCTTCTATGCCGTTCATTTCAGGCATCACAATATCCATTAATATTACATCGGGTTGTAACTGCCTTGCCAATTCTACAATGGCAAGCCCGTTAGCAGCCTCACCGCTTACTTCTACATGTTTATCCAAGCGGAGTACATTTTTTAATCCTGTTCTGAAAATTTCATGGTCATCTGCAATTATTAATTTTATGGTCTCTCTAGTCATAGGTTATCGGAATTCTTATTTCGTACCGTACGCCTTTGCCGGGCATGCTTTCTAAAAATAAATCGCCGTTTAAAAGCTCTACCCTGCTCATAATGTTTTTTAGTCCCGTTCCGCTTCCTGCACTCGCCACCTCATACTTGTCAAATCCTTTGCCGTCATCTGTTATTTCAACAGTAAAATGTTTTTTGCTTTTTCTGAATATAATAACAAGCCGGTTGGCTTCAGCATGTTTTAAAGTATTGGTTACTATTTCCCGTATAATACGGTATATAGTAATTTCTTCTTCCATCTTTAAAGGAAGTTCATCTTCGGTAAATACAGCTTCGGCATACAGCGCACCCGTTGTATTTATCTGTTGTATATATTCTTCTAAACTACTGTACAATCCGTTCTCCACCAATGTATGCGGCAATAAGGAATTATTTAAATTGCGTATTATATGTAATGCATAATCCAGCCCGCGGCCTGCATCTTCAAATATCTGCTGTTCATCACTGCCCTCCGGAAAAACGCCTGTCATCTGTATCTTAAGCAGCGATAACATCGGCCCCAAATCATCATGCAGGTCGGCTGCAATATGTTTACGTTCATTCTCCAATGTATCTATCTCGGCAGCAATTTTTTGCAGGTATAATGTATGGTGCTTACGCTGGTAGCTGATGATGGTTGCAATAAAAAACAAAACGAATATTGCTACAATGGCAACGGCTATCAGTAAAGCATCGAAAATTTTTGTTTCCGCGGCAGGCATAAACTTGCTATAGTATAAATACTGTTACTTAATACATTTACAATAACCGGAATGATGAAAAGCGCTGTTTCAAACTCTTTCGATTCATATAAATGCAAGAGATACCAAATTTCAACAATGGCTTTATAACAGAAATAAACGATAATGCCTGCGGATATTAAAAAACGGGCATCGTTCAATATATTCTTTCGCTCTGCTACAATCAAAGCATTCATCTGGTTAATAGCCATCAATACCAATACAAAAGAATAACCGATCCTGAACCAACTGTTAAACCGCCATATACTGCCGTACCATACATTATCGTATAACCATACTGCTGTTAATGTACATCCTGTTGCTGTATAAAATAACCGGCTCTTTCTTCCCGGCTGCCATCGTATAAACAGTGCGATATATAACCACCATTCGATTAAAATAAAACAGTTATTATTACAGGCATTGCTTATACGATAATGAATAAGCACGGAACTCAGCAGTTCATTCAGCAGTGACAGCCATACCAGCCAGATGAAGGGCCGGTATGTTTTCAGTATTACAGTATAGCGCATTAAACATATACATGCTGCGGGTAATATACTGTAACTGAGTATGTCTATCAATGCATAGTTCATATTATGTATTCAGTATAGAAAACGCAGGACATTGCGGCGGGCATCTTTTCCCTTCTTCCAGTATCACGTCGCCTGCCGCTGTAACATTATTGGCAGCCGCCAGATCGTTACCGTTTGCGTCTGTACCAACTAAAATGGCATGAACGGTCAGCCCTGTTTTCATACCGTAATAAATGCGCAACCCGTTACAACCGGGCTGGCTCAGCAAAACCTGAACATCAGCAGCATTAAATGTTTCGCTGTCGCATAAAATGTTTTGCCCGCAGTATTCGGGTTTCAGTATCTGATCCCTTGTGTTGCGGTACAAACCAATCATGGCGATAGCTTCATCGGGTGTAATAAGATGGCTGTCTTGGGCAGGTAATACATAATTACTCATAATAAAATAATTTAATGCCGCAAATTCCTATAAAACACGATACCGTGATTAGGTATTTATACGCAGTAATTACACCTGCAAATACATACTATTTTATCACCATAAAATAAACAAATAATTGAATAAAAAAATATGATTGTTCTGTGTTTTTATGAAAATGTTTATTTGTTTCTGCTCCCGGTTTCTGCCGGTAATGTTTACATTACGACCTGTTGTTTTATATCTTTAGTGTTAAATGGAAAACATATTTCAAATAATACAACAATACAAGGCCGACAAACAAAGTGTTTATAATACATGGTTTATAGATAATAATGAGCGATTGAAAGCCTTTCGTACCATTCGCAGGGGAGTATTGCAGGTAATAGAAGATATTAAGAACAAAACTTTTCCCAACGGTTTTAAAGAAAGCAGTTTAGAATTTGTTTTGAATTGTATTGCAGAACAGAAGCAGGTATTTGTGGGTGTGGCACATCCGTTTTACTGGAAGCCCAAATTGCGTATCCCTGATATTTATGAAAATCAGGATAATAAAATCGCTTTCGCACAATTTTTAGAAAACTGCATTCATGCCAAAACAGAAGAGCAGATCGTAAAAGAAATTATCGGGTTAGATAATCTGAAAATAAAAGGCTTGGGCCCCGCTGTTGGCAGCATTTTATATTTTTTACACCCTACTTTTTTCCCGCCATTTAATACCGCCATCGTAAACGGTTTTAATGTTTTATTCAGGGATAATAAAAAATTAGGGAGTTGGGAAGAGTACCTGAAAATCAGGGAAGTTTTAATTGAAACAAATAACAAACACAAATCCGAATTATCCAACGACCTGGGTGCCATTGCAGGCCTGTGTTTTGAAATTGGTACACAAAAAATGCTTATCGGCAGTGATGAATATTTAAGCGAGGCTGAGCGTAAAAAGTTTGAGAAGAATATAGAAAAACGCCAAAGGGAAATACAGGATGAAAAGCAGGAAGATAACCTGCATACCGAAATGCAATACCATTTATTAAAGATCGGTAATTCGTTGGGCTATGATGTTACACCCGCCAGTAACGATAAAAGCAAAACCTATAACGGGCAAAATTTTTCATTTTTATCTGTCAATAAATTCCCTGACTTACCAACTGATAAAGACACACAAAATACCATAAGGCTTATAGATGTGCTTTGGTTCGAGAAAGGAACGAATAATATCATCGGGGCATTTGAAATAGAGAAAAGCACCAGTATCTATTCGGGCATATTACGGCTGTCTGATTTACATTTCAGCCTTGCTGACGGTGATGAGGTTTTTTATATCATTATTCCCGACATCAGGGAAAAGGATGTGATCTTTCAACTTAACAGGCCGGCAATAAAAAAATCAGGTATGAATATCAGGTATATTTTGTTTTCCGAATTAAAAGCTAACTGCGATGCCATCTGCAAATTTGGTTCAGACCATTCTATCATGCAAAAAATTGCAAAATCGATCTAAATAAACCACACCGGATATCCCCCGATACCATCTTCTCAACACTTTTTTAAATACAAATTACTCCTTATATTTATAATTGAACATAACTGGTATTCAAAGCAGTCAAATCGTAAATAGTATTTCTTTTAAAGAAACAACAACATACTCCAGTAATGAAATTAGACTATCAACAAATAGTGGCCAATTATGGAGTTAAATCTAGAGATCAATTGAATTCTGTATTCATGGATGAAATTGCATATACATGGGTGGATATGTATAAAGAGAACGGCTACGGATTATACGGAGAAATCACATCGCAACGGTTCCATGATTTTTCTTTTGTTTTTGATTTTACAGAAAGGTCTTTAAGCGATGATATCATTGCAAGTAACCTGCCCGATTCGAGGGTAGTGGGCGTATATGGCATGTCACATACGAAGGTTGATTTAGGTAATCGGAAAATGATGCGAAAATATTTAGGCAAATCATCTCAGGCTTTTAAACATTTCGGCGAGCATTACGACAAAGGTCATTTTATTGCCCATTATTCAGGAGGCCCTATTGATATTAATTTATTCCCGCAAAAAAGAGAAGTTAATCGCGGTTGGTCTATTGAAGGAAAGAAATATAGAGCAATGGAAAAATACGCTGCGGCTAACCCGGGTACTTTCATTTTTTCAAGACCTATTTATAAAGATTTCAGTTGCTGTCCTTATGAAATTGAGTTCGGATATTGTGATGCTGATTTTAGTTTTGTTGTTGATGTTTTTCCGAACAAATAAGGTTACATCTTATTTCCTATTATAAAATTTTTTGCAATATCAAATTTCCTTAATACCTTGACTTTCATATAGCCTGTAAGCTTCCCCGAAATTCGGCCAATAAAAATTAGAGTTAACAAAAAGTACTTGTTAACTATTAATTTTAATAATCATGAAAAAAGGAAGATTTACGGAGCATCAAATTGTATCCACACTTAAGAAACAAGAAGCAG
>DATAMD010000455.1:0-3583 GCA_036260755.1 Chitinophagaceae bacterium
TTATACCCAACTATTGGCGGAAATTATTCTTTAAATACAACTTATAATAACAAGGCTATCGATTATACAACGGGACAAAAATCGCCATACACCAGCCAGCTAAGCGATAACTTCAGACAAAGTTTAGGTATTGGTTTATCGGTTCCTATTTTTAATAGCGGACAAAATAGAATTGCATACGAACAATCGAAACTTAATTTAAAGAATATAGTATTACAAAAAGATCAGGCCAATATAACATTAAAGCAAAACATTTATACGGCTTATACCAATGCCGTTAATGCGTTCGAAAAATTAAATGCCGCCAAAAAAAGTGTAGAGAGTGCGCAAAAAGTGTACGACTTTTCTTTTAAAAGGTATGAAGTTGGATTGCTTAGTACATTAGAATTAATTACCAATCAAAATAATCTGGTTACTGCAAAACTGCAGTTGGTATCGAGCGAATATGATTATGTTTTTAAAATGAAGTTGCTGGAATTTTATAAAGGTCAGGGTTTGAAATTATGATGAATAAAGTGAAGTACGAGGTTAGAAGGTAGAAGTACGAATTAATAATTTAAGTTTCACTTCAACTTTTCGGACTCCCGGACTTACCAACTTTCGGGCTTATTAAATAATATTATTTTAAAATAGAAATTAAGTTTTATGAATAAAACGCTTCTTTGGATCATCATTGGATTAGTAGTGCTTGTTGGCGGACTTTTTGGAATGAAAAAAGCCGGCATTATCGGAAAAGATGAAGGCATAAAAGTTTCTACAGAAAAAGCTGCCAAGCGAACCATTATTGAAACTGTAAACGCAAGTGGTAAAGTTTATCCCGAGATTGAAGTAAAAGTTAGTCCCGATATCAGCGGCGAAATAGTTGAATTAAATGTGAATGAAGGCGACAGCGTTCGTAAGAATCAGGTATTGGCAAAAATTTATGCCGATATTTATATAACTCAACGCGATCAGGTGGCAGCCGGAGTTACGCAGGCAAAAGCACAGATATCTAATTTGGAAGCTTCGTTGGTTGGCCTGAAAGCCACATTGGATCAGGCGCAAATTAATTATAACCGCAAGAAAAAATTATTGGATGGGAAAGTGATCAGCCGTTCTGAATTCGAAACTTCCGATCAAACTTTAAGAACCTCACAAGCCAACTACAATGCGGCTTTGCAGGGAATTAAAGGGCAGCAGGCAAATATCCAGAATGCACAGGCGCAATTAGCAAAAGCCGATAAAGATTTATCGAGAACAGTTATTACCGCACCTATGGATGGTGTGATTAGTTTAATGAGTGTGAAGAAAGGCGAACGTGTTGCAGGTAACAGTTTTAATGTTGGTACCGAAATGATGCGCATTGCCGATATGAACAGCATTGTTGCACAGGTTGATGTTGGCGAAAACGATATTACAAAAGTAAAAATAGGCGATACTGCTGTTGTTGAAATTGATGCATATAACAACAGAAAGTTTAAAGGATTGGTATTTAAAATTGCAAACCCTGTTACCAATGCTGCTGCAACAACATCATCAACAGACGTAACAAATTATAAAGTGCATATTCGTTTGTTCCTTGACAGCTACAAAGATTTAATTGTAAAAGGGCATTTCCCTTTCCGTCCGGGCATGAGCGCCAGCGCCGATATTCAAACAAAAACACAGGTAAACGTTTTAGGTGTTCCGTTAAATGCAGTAACCACAAGAGATAAAAAAAGCGATAAACCCGCAGCAGATAAAAAAGATGATAAATCAACTGCAGATAATAATAATACAGATAAAGTATCAGCATCTTCTGCCGATGATTTGGATGAAGTGGTTTTTGTTTTACAAAAAGAAGGCACGGTTAAAAAAGTAAAAGTAAAAACCGAAATACAGGATCTGAATTACATAAGAATTACAGATGGTTTGAAAGAAGGTGATGAAGTAATTACCGGGCCATACAGCACCGTAAGTAAAACATTGAAAGATGGCGACAAAGTAAAAGTTACACCAAAAGATAAGTTGTTCGACGATAAAAAGAATTAAATAAAAAGGGAAGCAAATAAACCGCTTCCCTTTTTTATTGATGTTGATAGTGGTTACACAGAAAAATTTTTTTAAAAACTTCCTTTCGTAAGTTTGTTTAATATTAATCTGATGTAACATGAATTTTGGAATAATCGGAAGCGGAAGTTGGGCAACAGCCATCGCAAAAATTTTAACCGATAACGGTAATACCATCAATTGGTTTATCCGCAACGATAAAACAATTGCACACATTAAACACCGCAAACATAATCCGCAATATTTAAGTCAGGTTTATTTTAATACCGATCAGCTTACATTAAGTTCTTCCATCGAAGATGTTGTAAAAAATTCAGAAACATTAATTATTGCCATCCCTTCTGCTTATACCGAAGAAGCCTTGCAGGCATTGCCACGGGCGGCTTTCAGCGGGAAAAAAATTATCTCGGCCATCAAAGGGATACTTCCGGTAAGCAATCAATTATTGAATGAATATTTAGCCGAAAATTTTAATGTTGAATTAAATAATTATTTTACCATACTCGGGCCCTGCCATGCCGAAGAAATAGCATCCGAAAAATTATCGTACCTCACTTTTTCTGGTGTGGATGAAAACGAAGCAAAACATATTTCCTCGTTTTTTAAAAACGATTATATAAATGTTGTAACCAATACCGATGTGGTGGGTGTGCAATATGCAGCTGTATTAAAAAATATTTATGCACTCGGTGCCGGCATTGCACACGGTTTGGAATATGGCGATAATTTTTTAAGTGTTTATATCGCCAACTGTGCACACGAACTGGGTGTTTTTATAAAACAATTAATGTGGGATGAGAATGATACCACCGAACAAAATTTAGTAAACTATGCCACTTCGGTTTACCTCGGCGATTTGCTGGTAACCTGTTATTCGCTGTACAGCCGCAATAGGACTTTTGGTAATATGATTGGCAAAGGTTACAGCGTTAAAGCCGCGCAATTAGAAATGAACATGGTTGCCGAAGGTTATTATGCCAGCAAGTGCGTGCATAAAACCAACCAGATATTAAAAGCACAGATACCCGTTGTGCAAACCATCTACGAAATTCTCTGGGAACATTTACCTGCCGAAGAAGGATTTAAAAAAATAGAAACTTTACTGAAATAATTTTTTTGTTACCGGCTGTAGCATTTCAATTAAACACCTGTTGCGTCGCACTCTTCAACGTTCTGTTCTTTATTGAATAAAGCCTGACACTCCCCGTCTGACTTTATTCAATACCAATCTTCACATTTTATTTTATGGAATAAATCTTCCGCAGCATCTCAATAAAAAACAAGCGCTCTGTTTTAAAATTCATCATCATTAAAAAACATTTTTATGAAACCCGAACTCATTTTACAGAGCGACCTGATAGATATTGTTTTCGACAATAAAAATAAAGAGTATGGTGCTTATGAACTGCGCAAACAGTATAACAATCGGTTGCAAAAATCAATGCTGTTTACTTTTTTATTGGTAATAATTTTTGCGGTATTGCAAAGCTGGAAAGTGCCGCACCGTGCAGGAAGCCTGGCATTTATAAATTTCGATTCGGTTAAACTTACATCG
>DATAMD010000456.1:0-25681 GCA_036260755.1 Chitinophagaceae bacterium
ACGTTTTTTTACCGAAGGCGCAAATTTGTAAATGAATGCAATGCCAAAAAAAAGAACCGAAAAAATAATTGTCCACCTAACTGCATTCCACCATGGAAGAGATGTTTTTTTAGTATAATGAAATATATCTCTCAGTATGCCGGCCAATTCCTGCTGACCAATCAAAACCAATGCAGAAGCCAGTATCAGCAAAATTAAGATAGCAGTTAAACGGATGGCCCTCCATCGTTGATGCAGAAAAAAATTCTTCTTTTCCAGAATAGATTTATCGAAAGCCCTTATCACGCCAATCATCGCATTCGATGCATAAAACATCAATAAAATAAAACCGAACGAAAAAACACCGATGTGCTTTTTAAATAATTCGGCAATTAAATTTTGAATGAAAGTATAGGTTGTTGAGTTAGGTGTGAGATCTTTCAGCAACCCTAAAATTTGGCCCTTTACATTTAATGATTCAGGTAAATACGGAACGATTGAAAACAAAAAAAGTATGGCAGCAGGTAATGCCTGAATTAAATTAAACGAAATAGCAGCAGCTCTTTCATTCAATCCAACCCTATTGATTTGTTGAAAGAAAAATTTAACCACATCGTACAATGGCAATCCTTTAAAACCCGGAATAATTATTTTTTTACTTTCATAAATAATAAAAGCAACGGGTGGTAATTTATATATGAATTGTTCAAACTTTGTCACTCTGCTTTTTGTTCTTTTTTTGCCATGTAAATATCCAATGCTTTTTGATATTCTTTTGCATATTGATTATGCTCTGCATAATTATTGCTGAAATGATGGTAACCGCTGAAATCGCTTTTTGCAACAAAAAAAAGATAATCTGTTTTTGGCGCATTCAAAACTATATCGATTGTTTTGGGCGATGGCGTGCAAATGGGGCCCGGCGGCAAACCCGTGTGGTTATAGGTATTGTAGGGTGAAGGGTTGGTTAAATACTTATCGTAAATACGGGTAAGCGAAAAATCTTTCATCGCATATTTTATGGTTGGACAAGCCTGCAATGCCATTTTTTTATTTAAGCGATTAATATAAACACTGGCAATTTTATACTTATCATCATCCTTGTTTGTTTCTTCTTCAACAATCGATGCAAGTATGTATGTTTCTTCGGAAGTAAATTTTATTTCATCGGCTTTTTTAATTCTGTCGTTCTTGCTCCAGTAAATATTGCTTGCATCAAAAAGCCTGTTGAATATTTTTCGAAGCGATACATTCCAGTAAAAAGCATAAGTATCGGGGATGATGATGGTAAAAACATTTTCAGGAGTAACATGATATTGTTTCAAAGAATCAGGCGAGTTTAAAAATTTCATCACGGTAACAGAATCGCTTGCAAAATTTTTGCTGACGAGTTTTGCCAGATCTTCTTTCAATCTTAATTTATTAATCACCAGATTAATTTGCGCCTGATGATTATTGCGCAGCATTCTGGCAATATTCAATAAACTTTCTCCTTTCTTCACTTCATATTTTCCGGCTTTTAATTTATCCCAAACATGTAATTGTGATGCAACCAACGAAAACAATGCCGTGCTTTTAATTATATTTTTTTCATCGAGCATTTTCAAAACAGAAGTTTTATCGGTACTGCCTTCTTCAATTACAAAGAATTTATTTTTCTCTTCAAAAGCAGTGCCTGATGCAAATATTATCCACGCAGAAAATATTCCGCCAACGATTATAATTAGTATGATGAGGTTAATGATCTTCTTCATAAAACTTCAAGTTAAAATAAAAAACCCTGTCTGCAAATTACAGACAGGGCTTGTTATATGATCAATAAATTTATTTTTTTTGTTGAGTGGCAGGAACCGTATTTGGCGGCGTTGTTTGTACAGGTGCCGTGTTGCTGCTTGTATTTACTTTTTGTAAAATAGAAGTATCGGGGCCTTTTGTACTTCCTTTAAAAATTAAGGTCGAAAAAATTGATAAAACAGCAATGATGGTTGCAAATAACCATGTTCCTTTTTCCAACACATCGGTTGTTTGTTTAACACCCATGATCTGGTTGCTGAAACCGCCCACACTGCCTGCTAAGCCACCGCCTTTGGGGTTTTGCACCAATACAATAAATCCTAAAACCACACAGGCAATTACGATTAATATTACAAATAAGATAGTCATGTTACATTCCTTTTAATTGTTGAATTTTGGCGGCAAAGTAAGAGGATTTTTCAGGATCTAAAAAACTTAATTTAATATAGAGCTGAACGGCCTTATCTATTTTGCCTTGTTTAACAAAAACTTCGGCCATTGTTTCGGTTGCAATTTCTTTTGCTTCGTTCGATGTTTGTGCAATACCCTGAATAGCTTTTTCCAATTCCGGATCGGTACCCAGATCCTGCGGATTAGGGCTAACGGTCTTCATCTTCTTTAACCAGTCTGTAAACGTTAGCAACTGCTTGGTAAGCTTATCCTGCGGTTGTTTTGTAAGATCAACCTTAATGCCCTGCGATGCAAAATAATCGATGGTATAATAAGGTTCCATCTCGAAATCGAGTTTTGCATTTTCTTCTACCGGCTTTTTAAAATCTGAAAGCTGTGCAGAAAGTAAAGATGAATATTTATCCATCTGATTTTTTGCAGGATCAAAAACATTTTTAGAAAAATTTTCTGAAGATGCGGGCAATGACTGGTTTGACTGTTGATTTATTTTATTATTTGCTGGTATCGCTGAATCAATTAAGCTGGATGTTTTGACGATTCCTGATGGTTCAACAGGTGCAATATTTTTTTCATTTGTTTTTTCCTGTTCATCACCGTCAACACTTGCTTCGTTAACAGATGCTGCAATAGTTGTATCGGCACTTGCCTTATTTTCAACAACAGGTATTTCCTGAATGTTGGGAGTAAAAGCTTTATATTCTTCAAACACTTTATTTTCTTCTCCGGTACGATCAGGTTTTGTTTCTTCAACATTTGCAGATGCAGCAGGTACTTCTGTTGCAATTGAAGAAGTATTTATTTCATTCGGCTTAAAATTTTTTGCTTCGCCATTCATTAATTGATATTGAAGCCAATTAATGTTTGGAAAATACAGAGCGGTTTTTTGTAATTGAGTTTGAGATTCAAAATCATTATTCTGCTTAAGCTTTACGGCCAATGCCAATTGAGCAGGAGCGAAGAATGGATAATTTTTGGCAAGATGCGACAAATCATCAACACTTATATCGGTAAGGTTGCTTTTTTGTGTGAGATGGTAAAGTACTTTTTCTAATGCCGCATTCATTTGGTGAAAATACTATTTCTTAAAATAAAATCATGCTTTAAAAAGCACATTTCATTAACGATTCTTTGTTTTACCAATTTGAAAAGATGTGATTGAAAATCTCATCGGTCAAACTTCTTACAATTTCGTCCAGTAACTGCGCCTCTGCTTGTTGTAAAGACAGGTTTGCGGAGAAATCGAAATTGCGGTTCACATCAAACTCATCTGTTTTGCCATCGATATTATTTGTTGATATAACATGAACAGCAACCGTTAGTCTGTTAATTGTTGCCTGCGTAGCGCCAACGCCGGTAGTTGATTCCGAATAGTCTGAAATATATCCGTTAACTACCAAATTGGCATCATCATTGTTTGTTCGGATTAATTTGGTGGAGCCGGCAATTTTTAATTGAATCTTATCGGTTAATTTAGGGCTTAATTGCGGGTTGATATACCGGGCCTTGTTTTCGAAAAAACCGATTTTTATTGTTTTGATTTTAGAATAATCGATTGAAACATCTTTGAACGAATAGATACCGCAGCCTGTTAAAAAAAATGCAGTCATCATCAACATCAAAAAAATATTTTTTCTTTTTTTGATTGATGAATTTAATATGTGATGTAAAAATTTCATTTTTGATTTTATTCGGGATGATTCAATTTTTATTCTTCAATATCATATTCTTTCAGCTTGCGGTATAAAGTTCTTTCGCTGATACCCAGATCGGCCGAAGCATCTTTGCGTTTGCCTTTATGTTTTTTTAATGCCTTGATGATTAACTCTTTTTCTTTATCCATGATATTGAGCGATTCTTCAATTTCTTCGTGATGGTGAATATCGTCATTGCTCAACAAAACTGCCTGATTATTTACTGCAACGGGCTGCATCAACGCAGGTTGGATATTAGTTTGTTGAATTAAATGGTGTGGTTGCTCGGCCACATTTACATTAAAATCGCTGATTAAAGATTCTTTGGTAAAGTTTGCTGCATTGCCCGCCAGCGAAGGGTTTTGCAATATTTCTAAAAACATTTTTTTTAATTCCGTTACATCTTTTTTCATGTCGAAAAAAAGTTTGTACAGTATTTCTCTTTCATTGGCAAACTCGCCATGCGGTGGCCCTGCCAATACCGGCATGCGGTTTATGTTTTTTTCGGGCAGAAATCTTTTCAGGTCGTTTGCATTTAAAACAGGTTGATTGGAAAGAACAGAAAGTTGTTCGGCTAAATTTTTTAATTCCCTCACATTGCCCGGAAAAGAATAATTGGTCAATACATTTTTTGCATCATCATCTAACTGAACCGGTGTTGTTTTATATCGTTCAGAAAAATCAACTACAAATTTTCTGAAGAGTAAAATAATATCTTCTTTTCTGTCGCGCAACGAAGGAACACGGATAGGCACTGTACTTAAACGATAGTATAAATCCTGACGGAATTTTCCTTTCTCTGTAAAATCAATCAACTCACGATTGGTAGCTGCAATTACACGCACATCGGTCTTTTGCACTTTTGAAGAACCAACGCGAATAAATTCGCCCATCTCCAAAACGCGTAATAATCGTGCCTGTGTGCCCAATGGCAATTCGCCAATTTCATCTAAGAAAATAGTTCCGCCATTCACAGTTTCAAAATAACCTTTGCGGCTATCCACTGCGCCTGTAAATGATCCTTTTTCGTGACCAAATAATTCCGAATCAATAGTGCCTTCGGGAATAGCGCCGCAGTTAACAGCAATAAAAGGATTATGTTTTCTTGATGATAATGCGTGAATGATTTGCGAGAAAGCTTCTTTACCAACACCGCTTTCGCCAACAATTAAAACAGTAAGGTCGGTTGATGCAACCTGCGCCGCTGTGCTTAATGCAAAGTTTAGTGCCGGTGCATTGCCAATGATTCCAAACCTGTTTTTAATACTTTGTAGATCCATATATTTTATTATAAATCCAAGGAGATTTTTTAATTAATTAAATTTCATGTAACTCCGCTTCAGGGATTGGGGGTATTATTTTTCCAATTAATGTTCCTTGCGTGCATTCGGTTACTTTAACCATTGCATAATCGCCGGCTTTAAATAAATAATTTTCTTTTGGAAAGATGAGCACTTTGTTTTGCGAGTTACGCCCTTTCCAATCTAAATTATTTTTTTTGCTTTCGCCTTCAATCAACACTTCAAAAATTTTTCCGATATCCAGTAAATTACTTTCTTTTGAAAGACGATTCTGCACTTCAATTATTTCGGCCAATCTTCTTTTTTTTGTTTCTTCGGCAACATCATCATCATATCTTTTTTCTGCTAACGTACCCGGCCTTTCGCTGTAAAAAAACATATAACTATAATCGTATTTGCTGTATTCCATCACACTTAAAGTTTGTTGATGATCTTCTTCTGTTTCGGTACAAAAGCCTGCAATGATATCGGCGGAGATACTGCAATCGGGCATTATTTCTTTAATGCGATCTACCTTAGATAAATACCATTCTCTGGTATAAGTGCGGTTCATCAATTGTAAAACTCTGCTGCTGCCGCTTTGTACCGGAAGATGAATGTATTTGCAAATATTATTATACTTTGCCATGGTGTACAGCACTTCATCGGTAATATCTTTTGGATGTGAAGTACTGAAACGAACACGCAGATCAGTTGCCACCAATGCAACTTTTTCTAACAACTTAGCAAAAGTTACAGTTTCGTTTTTTGTTTCATCAATCCAATAATAACTGTCAACATTTTGTCCTAGTAAAGTAACTTCTTTAAACCCTTTTTGATACAGATTATTTGCTTCTGCGATGATGGAATGTGCGTCGCGACTGCGTTCGCGGCCACGAGTAAACGGCACCACACAAAAGCTGCACATATTATTGCATCCGCGCATGATGGAAATAAAAGCACAAATACCATTGCTGTCTAAACGAACCGGCGAAATATCGGCATAGGTTTCATCACGGCTTAATAAAACGTTTACAGATTTTTGTCCGCCTTCGGCTTCTTCAATTAACGATGGTAAACTTCTGTATGCATCGGGACCAACGACCAGATCAACTAATTTTTCTTCTTCTAATAATTTTGTTTTTAAACGTTCGGCCATGCAACCCAGCACACCAATCAACATTCCCGGTTTTTTGTGTTTTGTTTTTTTGAATTCCGTTAAACGTTTTCTAACTGTTTGTTCGGCTTTTTCGCGGATAGAACAGGTGTTTAATAAAACCAAATCGGCTTCTTCGAAATTTTTAGTGGCGCCAAAACCTTCTGTGTTTAAAATAGATGCCACAATTTCGCTGTCGCTGAAATTCATCGCGCAGCCATAGCTTTCTATATAAAACCTTTTTTTATATTGATAGGGATCAGATTCAAATGGCGCATAAGCTTCGCCTTGTTTAGCCTCGTCATGAACTTTAGATTGTAATTCGAGTATTTCCATTGATTCAAAAAAATTAGGACAGCAAAAATACAGAAAAGCATCAGTATCCGCCACTTTGACAGAATCTTAACCTTAATTTTAATCATTCAAACTATATTTTTGCAACTTCATAAACCGAAAATGAAAAGAATATTTTTTTATAGTTTGTTGATGCTAATTGGATTAGATACAACAGCGCAGGTAACGATAGTTAATAATTTAAGGACAGAGACCTCCCGGACAATTAAAAAAGATGCTGACACAGTTCAATGGAATTGGAAGAATGGAGGCCTGCTTAGTTTCAATGCTTCGCAGGGCTCTTTAAGTAACTGGGCTGCAGGCGGCGACAATTTTTCTTTGGCCATCAGTTCATATTTCAATTATTATTTCTTTTATAAAAATGGCCGGCACAGTTGGGATAATAATCTTGATGTAAACATCGGCTATCTTCAAACTACAAGTTTAGGCAACAGAAAGAATGATGACCGTTATGATTTCTTAAGTAAATACGGTTACAGGATGGATTCGTTGGGAAAATGGTATATATCCGGCTTATTTGATTTTCGCTCGCAGTTTTTTGACGGATATACTTATCCGGGAGGAGTGCCAACTTTTTCTTCCACATTTTTATCACCGGCTTATTTGGTTTTATCTGTTGGTTTCGATTATAAACAAAACAATAAGTTTTCGCTGTTTTTATCGCCAATTACTTCAAGAACAGTTATTGTTGCCAGTAATTATTTGTCAAGAAATGGAGAATACGGAGTTGATACAGGGAAACATACTTTGGCGCAATTAGGCGCTTTTGTAACAGTTAACTATAATAACACATTTAATAAAATAATTACTTATAAAGGAAGAGTTGATTTGTTTTCTAATTATTTAAATAATCCGCAGAACATTAATTTTTTTATGACCAATCAACTTTCTTGCAAGATCAGTAAATATTTTTCTGTTACGTACAGTCTGGATATGATCTATGATGATAATGTACGATTGTTTGGCGAATATGGTAAATCGCCGGGCTTGCAGATAAAAAGTTTGATTGGTGTAGGATTTCTGAAACCGTTAAATGTGAAGAGAAGATAATAACCAAAAATCACTATCAGCTTTTTCTTTTAATATTATAAACTTTATCACTCATTATTGAACTGATGTATTGTTATATTGCCGATTGGTAGAGGTTAGGCAATAACTTTCAGCAATTTCTTTATGGCATGCGCACTGCGTACCAGTTGGGTATAATCTTTATTAACAATGGTTACATGCCCCATTTTTCTTCCGGGTTTGGTTTGTGTTTTGCCGTATAAATGCACAAATACATTTTCCATTTTCAATACTTCATTCAAACCTTCATATTTTGCATTGCCGCTATATCTATCCTCACCAATAATATTTACAATGGCCGATGGTAAAACAGCATTGGTATTTCCTAAAGGATATTGCAGCATAATGCGCCACAGCATATCGTACTGGCTGCAATAGTTTGCTTCGATAGTATGATGGCCGCTGTTATGAACACGCGGTGCAGTTTCGTTTACCCAAACTGCATCATCCTCATCAATAAATAATTCGATGGCAAATAAGCCGGCACTTTGTAATTCTTTCACCACTTTTAATGCAATGGCTTCGGCACGCCATAATATTTTTTCGGGAATTTGTGCAGGAGAAACCTGATAGTCCAATAAATTTAAAACCGGATCGAATATCATTTCGGAAGGAGGGTACACTGCCGTTTCACCTTTATCATTCATGGCCACAATTACGGCCAATTCTTTTTTGATATTCACCATTTTTTCCAAAACAGAATGTGCATCAAAGCCTTTGTCCACATGGGTTTTATCTTTTATTACCTGCACACCTTTGCCGTCGTAACCGCCTTCGGCCAATTTATGAACAGCAGGAAAAAAATGATGATGATCGTTCAGTTCGTTTTGATTTTCTGTAACTATAAAATCGGAACTGGGTATTTCGTGTTGTTTATAAAATTCTTTCTGTGAAATTTTATTTTTGATGATTCGGATGGCCGAAGGTTTGGGATAAATCTTTATGCCTTCGCTTTCTAATTTTTCTAATGCCTCAACATTTACGCTTTCTATTTCGATGGTAAGGGCGTCTACTTTTTTTCCGAAATTATAAACGTCATCAAAATTTTTTATATCGCCTTTTATAAAATGATGGCAGAGATGTGCAGCCGGACAATTTTTATCGTTCTCCATCACAAATGTTTCCACAACATAATTAGCCGATGCCTGTAAAAGCATCCTTCCTAATTGCCCGCCGCCTAAAATGCCAACTTTCATATTGTAAATAATATGCGGCGAAGATAATCATCGCCATCTTTTCAAATCAATAAAAAAATAAAAAACGATCGATATTTTTTGCTTCTGAATAAATAAACCGGCATTACATTAAAATGTTTTTTTCATTCGATCCGTAAATTTTCAGCATATTTTAAGGTGCATAAAAGTTATTATTAATTTATTGATGATATCTTTGAATTTATGAAAACAGTTTTTTGTGCCGTAGCCCTACAGTTACTGTATTATACAGTTGCTGCACAAAATTCTTTTGTCGATCTCCAAAGAAATTTTCCCAAAGTAGAATTTGCTTTCGAAACAAATATCGATACTTTACAAAAACAATTTGCTGTAGAACATTTGTCGTGGCCTCCCAAACAATTGTACATACGCAGTTTTAAATATGACAGCCAGTTAGAAGTTTGGGTTCGCAATAACAATAAAGAAAGCTTTAAACTTTTTAAAACATATAAAGTTTGTGCATTGAGCGGCGGGCTGGGGCCCAAAAGAATGGAAGGCGATTTTCAGGTGCCCGAAGGTTTTTATTATATCAATTCGTTTAATCCAAACAGTAATTATCATTTATCGTTAGGCATTAATTATCCCAATAATTCGGATGCTTTGTTAAGTGATTCTTTAAAACCCGGCGGCGAAATTTATATTCATGGTAATTGTATTACTGTGGGCTGCATTCCCATAAAGGACAATCAGATCGAAGAGCTATATTTGTTGGCATCTTTTGCAAAAGATAACGGTCAGGATTTTATTCCCGTTCATATATTTCCAATTCGCTATAATAATCCTAAGAGTTCCGAATACCTACTTAAAACCACCAAGGACGATCCGGTGTATCAACATTTTGCTACCCGGCTTAAAGAAGTCTATGATCATTTTGAACAACACAGGAAATTGCCTTTGATTTCTGTAAATAAGAAGGGCGATTATGTTGTGTTGAATTAAGATTTATTTGTTCATAAGATACAAACTTGATGAGGTTATTGTCGAAATATAAGCTATCGGGCTCTAATGTTTTATTGCTAAGCATTTGCTTAGTGGTAATTATTTCTATTTTATTGATGAACATCCTGAATTCGCGGAATCTTTCCGATCTGCGTTCATCGATCGATACATTATCAAAGCCTAATACAACTATTAAAACATTGCACAGCACCAATCAGGAGTTATTGGTAGCCGAAAATAAATTCAGGATTTATTTAAGCACCGGAGATACGGGTTATAAAAAACAATTTATCGGCCACATCAATCACATTGTTTCTAACCTCGAACTGGTACAACATTCAGAAGATAGTTTACAGATTGCACAGGCATTGTTGGGCTTATCAAAAAAAATAAAATTAGCCGATGCGATCAGTAAATTAAAACATTTATCCGATTCGGTTTCAAATACATTAAACAAGGTTTCTGTAAATTCTTTATACAAACAACCTATCAAAGTTGAAAAAATAAATACGGCTATCTTAAAAAAATATTACGAAACCGATACTTTAAAAGCGGTTCCTGAGAAAAAAGGTTTCTTTAAAAAATTGGGTGCATTGTTTTCTAATAAAGATGATACGAAGTATAAATTAGTAAAAGGCGATAGCTCTGTAACGCACGACAGCACTCAATCTGCCATCACTGTTACATTAAATAATCTGTCGGTCGATATTCAAAAATTTTATCAGAATTCATTAAACAAAGAATTAGATATACGCCGGAAATTAAATGAAAGCGAAAAGGTTTTAGCCGAAACCAATCTTTCCATCATCAGTCAATTGAACGATGCATTGAATGCTGTTCTGCAAAAAGAAGAACAATTGGAAGAGAGCAGAAATAATGTAGCGTTGGTAAATGCGGGCAATGCAAGAAACAGTTTACAAAACCTGTCGTGGGTTTCATTTATCATTATTTTAAGTATTGTGCTGATATTGATTTATAATATCAGGCAAACCATTCAATACGAAAAAGATATTCTTGAATCGAGAGAAAGGGCCGAAAAATTAGCTGTTACCAAAACCCGTTTTCTTAATAACATGAGCCATGAAATTCGTTCGCCGCTAACATCTATCATCGGCTTTACCGAACAATTGGAAAGTACCGAGACCGATGAAGACAAGAAAAAATTTCTGCAGGCCATCCATTCTTCATCCGATCATTTATTGAATACGGTTAATGATGTACTTGATTATTCTAAATTAGATGCGGGTAAATTAATGCTTGAGAAAGAACCTTTTGATATTGGTAAAACCATCGAAGAAATAATTTATTCTTTTACCGTGCACTCCGAAAAGAAAGGCATTCAGTTAAACAATAATTTACAAATTGAAGAAGGATTAAGAGTGATAGGCGATGAGTTCAGGCTTCGTCAAATTCTTTTTAATCTTACAAGTAATGCCATAAAATTTACTTCGAAAGGAAGTGTTACAGTTTCGGCAAGCGCATTGTGGAAAAATGAAAATGAAATTGATTTGAAAATTGAAATTTTAGATTCGGGAGTTGGTATTCCGGAAGATCAACTGGATATGATCTTCGAAGAATTTGCACAGGCCACTAACAACAAAATGGGCGGTCGCAGGTCTATAAAAGGAACCGGCCTGGGATTGCCTATTTGCAAGATGCTTGTTGAAATGCAGGGCGGAAATATTACTGTGCAAAGTGAAATAAATAAAGGGTCTTTATTTACAGTTAATATACCTTACCAAGTGGCGCAGGAAGAAAATAAACCAATATCCTCTGCAGTTGAGAGCCCCGATTCGTTAACTTCTTCATCTTTGTTTTTTGGAAAGAAAGCATTGGTTGTTGAAGATAATGATATGAACATTTTACTTCTTACTTTATTGCTTAAAAAATATTTTATCGATTACGATGTGGCAAAAGACGGGGAAACAGCATTCGATCTTTTCAACTCAAATAAATACGATATTGTTTTAACCGATATCAATGTTCCTAAATTAACCGGCGATCAGTTGGCTGCTGCTATTCGCAGATCGGACGATAATGCAAAATCCAAGCTGCCCGTCATTGCATTAACGGCAAGTGTTATTGCAGATGATCTGGATGCATATTTAAAAACAGGCATCAACGATATTCTTATCAAACCTTTTAAAGAAGCCGATTTTAAAACTATCCTTATAAAATATTTAGAACATAAAACCAATGCTGTTACTGCATAATTAACGGTACACTGCCTGCATGGTTTCTTTTGTTTTTTGTAAAAGAACAACATCTTTAGCAACCAGCATTTCATTCATTATTTTTTCGTTGTAATGGCGGATGGTAAGCAGGCTTAAATCTTTTTCAACCTGCACATCAAAAGTTTCTGATACCGCACCGGCAAACTTTTCTGTTTTTTCTTTTTGATCATCCAAACATAATTGCACATTGATGGCTCCTGTTTGAATGATGTTTGGTTTTATTTTTAAAAGAGAAAATGTTTTATACAATTCGGCCATCAGTTTTTCGCCCACAAAAGAATAATCCTTGCTTTCTAAATGCAGCAAAGCTTGTTTTTGTTTGATAACAATAATGGGCGGAAGATTTTTTATATGATTTTTATGTATGATGGTTCCTTCGGCAGCAGGGTTTAAAAAACATTTTACCAATAACGGGATACCCTTATTCTGCAAGGGTTTGATGGTTTTAGGGTGAATTACCTGCGCACCGTAAAATGCCATTTCAATTACTTCGTCGAAACTTAATTCTTTGATAACTTTTGCATCCGGAAATATTTTGGGATCGGCATTCATCACGCCTTCCACATCTTTCCAGATGGTTACACTTTGCGCATTTAAAATATTTGCAAAAACAGCAGCCGTATAATCGCTGCCTTCTCTTCCTAAAGTGGTACTTTCATTTTCATCGGTTGCGCCAATAAAACCTTGTGTGATGGTAATATTATTTTGAGAAGATGATTGCAATTGATCGATCGCCGACTTTGTTCTTTCCCAATCAATGCCGGCATCCCTGAAATTATTATCGGTTCTTATCACATCACGCACATCGATCCATTTATTTTTAATTTCCGATTCGTTTAAATAATAACTGATGATGCAGGTGCTTAATAATTCGCCGCAGCAAACAATCTGATCGTAATAATAATCAAATTCACGAACTGGTTTATCGTGCAATAACCATTCAACCTCGGTAAAAAAATCTGATAGCTGCGAAATACATTTATCTTTTTTTGTTCCCAGTAATTCTTCTGCAATTTGGTTGTGTTGCTCTTTTACAGCATTAAACAATTGCAGCGTTTCTTCTTTGTTTTCATTATAAAAAGCTTCTGCAACTTTTTCCAGAGCATTGGTGGTTTTACCCATTGCCGAAATAATAATGATCAGTTTTTCGTTTGTAAACTGCTGCATTAAAACGGCAAGATTTTTAATCCGCTCCACACTATTTACACTGGCACCGCCGAACTTAAAAACTTTCATCGCACAAAAAATATTAATGATTGAATAATTTAAAATGGCTGCAAAGATAAGTTTGCAGTTGAATGAATAAAAGTTGAATATTGAACATAATTTCGATGCGGATGTTATCTTTATCGAATTAAAAACCGAAATATGATTGTTAATAGAAAAATATTAACGCTTGATGAATTTACTATTCAGCAGTTGCGCCAGTTTCCAACGGCAACGGGCGAATTAAGCAGTTTGCTGCGCGATATTGGATTGGCAGCAAAACGAATTAATGTTGAAGTAAATAAAGCAGGGTTAGTAGATATTTTGGGCGATGCAGGTTCGGTAAATGTGCAGGGCGAAGATGTAAAAAAATTAGACATCTATGCCAACAACCAATTGATGGGCGTTTTAAAACACGGAATAAGTTGCGCCGGAATCGGCAGTGAAGAATTAGATGATGTTGTTGTGTTTGATGATGAAGTAAGTAATAACAGCAAGTATGTTGTGTTATTCGATCCGTTGGACGGCAGCGGAAATATTGATGTAAATATTTCTATCGGAACTATATTTGGCGTGTACCGCAGAATAAGTGAATTGGGGAAACCATGTACCAAAGAAGATTTTTTGCAACCGGGCAATCGCCAGGTGGCTGCTGGTTATGTGGTGTATGGCTCTTCAACCATGTTGGTGTATGCAACAAGAAGAGGCGTGAATGGTTTTACATTAGATCCGGCCATCGGAGAGTTTTGTTTAAGCCATGCCGATATTAAATTCCCGCAGAGCGGAAAAATTTATTCGGTTAATCATGGCAACTTTTTTCAGTATGATGAAGGTGTACGAAATTATATTACTGTTTGTCAGAAAAAAGATAAAACAAACGGCGGGCCATACACACAACGATACATTGGCAGTATGGTTGCCGATGCACATCGCAATTTAATTAAAGGCGGCATTTTCATGTATCCCGGAACATTCGATAAGCCAAAAGGTAAATTAAGATTAATGTACGAATGCAATCCGTTTGCTTTTATTGCCGAAGTTGCAGGTGGCAAGGCAACCAACGGAAAAGAAAGAATATTAGATATTATGCCAACCGGATTACATCAACGTTCACCATTCTTTGTTGGCAGTATGGAAATGATGGAGGAACTGGAAACTTATTATTAAAAATAAAATCGAAAGTGGATGAAGTTGTATAAATTTTTATTAATTCCTATTTTTTTTATCAGCGCAAAAACATTGCCGGCACAGGAAAGAGCAGATCATCAAAAAATGAATTATCTTTTTAATCCTAAACAAAACGCTGTTTTATATAACGATACTTTGTATAAAGGAAGCAGTCAGTATGCACGGTTGTTTTACAGAACGCACGATATTGATTTAATTAATTTATATCAACGTCATCAATCAAATAAAATATGGGGCAATATTTTGGGTACAGCAGGTGCATTGGCAACGGGCTTCGGCGTTGCTTATGCAACAGGAACGGGAAATAATAAAACTGCAGGATGGATCACACTTGGCTCTGGATTAGCTTGTACTATCTTTGGTACATATTTAATTCAGGCGGGGCAAAAAAATATGCTGATAGCAGTTCAGTTATTCAATCAAAAATATAATAAGAATACTGCCGGCATTGGCATTTCGGGCAATGCTGCCGGATTGGTTGTAAATTTTTAATTATGAGCAAAACAATTATAGAAGTAAAAAATTTAATCAAAAAGTACGGCGATTTTGAAGCAGTAAAAGGAATTAGTTTCGATGTGAAAGAAGGAGAGATATTTGGTTTGCTTGGACCAAACGGTGCAGGCAAATCAACCACATTGGAAATCATTGAAACATTGCGCACCAAAACAAGCGGCGAAATTTTTGTTGATGGAATTGATTTAGATAAATCGCCCAACGATATTAAAAAAATAATCGGTGTTCAATTGCAAACAAGCGGATATTATCCGGGATTGAATTTAGTTGAATTGCTGAATTTGTTTGCAGGTTTATATAATCAAACAATCGATCCGTATTTATTTTTAGATAAAGTGAATTTGCGCGATAAAGCAAAATCGAAATTTAAAGAAATGAGCGGCGGACAAAAACAACGTTTCTCTATTGCAACAACTTTAATTAATAAACCAAAGATTATTTTTTTGGATGAACCCACAACAGGATTAGATCCGCAGGCAAGAAGAAATTTATGGGAACTGATTAAAGGAATAAGATCAACAGGAACAACAGTGATTATCACTACGCATTATATGGATGAAGCAGAAGTGTTGTGCGACAGAGTGGCGATTGTTGATAACGGAAAAATAATTGCCATCGAATCGCCCGATCAATTAATTGATGATTTAGTGGCAACAGGTTTCGAACGCCCCAAAGAAGTGAAGAAAGCAAGTTTGGAAGATGTGTTTATTAAATTAACAGGGCATGAACTGAGGGCTGATTAGGAAACGTGAAGAAAGTTCATAGCTCGTAGCTGATGGCTCATGGCTATTCTTCAGTACAAGAGTGCGACGCAACCGGTGTTTGACTGAAAAACAAAAGTTGGTAACCAAAATAAAAAACTATGTCGAACGATCCACGCTATCCAATCGGGAAATACGAACCTCAACCATTTTCTGAAAAGCAAAAAGAAGAATGGTTAAACGATTTAAAATTTTTGCCCGAAGAATTAGAAAGAGCAATTAATAATTTAGATGCGTTTCAATTAAGCACACCTTATCGCGAAGGTGGCTGGCAGGTAAAACAACTGGTGCATCATATTGCCGACAGTCACATGAATGCCTATATCCGTTTTAAATTAGGATTAACAGAAGATACTCCGGTTATAAAACCATACGAAGAAAAAGAGTGGGCAAAGTTGGCCGATAATGAAACAGTTCCGGTTAATGTATCCATTACTTTATTGCATGCATTGCATCAACGTTGGTATGCAACCATAAAAGATTTAACGCAGGATGAATTTGAAAGAACGGTTGTGCATCCCGAGCATGGCAGAAAAATGACGTTGTGGTTTTTATTGGGAATGTATGCGTGGCATGGTAAACATCATGTGGCGCATATTTTGGAATTGCGTAAAAATAAAAATTGGTAATGGAAAGAGATTTAAAATGGACGATACGAGAATCGAAACAATTATTAAAAGATAAATGGATTGATGTTAGGGCCGATTCTTGTGTAAGGCCCGATGGCGTTGTGGTTGAGCCGTTTTATGTGTATGGCTTTCCCGAATATACCTGCGCCGTTGCCATTACAAAAGATGGTAAAATTATATTGGAAAAAATTTACAGGCATGGTTTGAATATTGTTGCAACCGAATTGCCCGGAGGTTGTGTTGATAAAACAGATGCCGATGCAAAAGAAACTATTGCAAGAGAATTGTTGGAAGAAACAGGTTATCGTTTTGAGCAAATAGATTTTTTGGGAAACACTTCTCCTAACCCAACTACCAATACCAATTTAATGCATATATTTTTGGCAACAGGCGGAGTGTTTGATGCATCGCAGGAATTGGATAAAGATGAAGATGTAGAAGTGATATTGGTTTCGATGGATGAATTTGTTGAGATGTTTAAAGAAAATAAATTTATTCAGTCGATGCACATGACCGGAATATTTTTGGCATTGCAAAAATTAGGGAAGATTGTGGTTCAATAATTTTTTTCTTTTGTAATCCGCTTTCTGTCTATGTTTCGACAATCTCAACATGACAGAAAGCTGTCAGCCTAAGCCTGTCGAAGGCGACGTAAAGAAGTTTAAGATTTTAAAAGCAGAATAAATTAATCAAATTATTTTTTCGATGAGAGACTTGAAATGGAAAGTTTTACAAACAAAATATGTGTATGAGAATAAATGGTTTCATGCAAAGGCCGATAGTTGCATGTTGCCCGATGGAAGAATTATTGAACCTTATTTTGTTGTTGAACTTCCATGTTTTTGTAACATGTTTATTGTTACAAAAGATGAAAGGGTTGTGATGGTAAGGCAATACCGTTATCCTATCGATCAAACAACTTATGAATTGGCCGGCGGCATTATTGAAAAAGATGAAAAGCCCGAAACAGCCGCCCTGCGTGAGATGCAGGAAGAAACAGGTTACACTTCCAATGAGGTTGAATATTTATTTACTGCTGCAGCCAATCCTGCATTAATGAATAATATTGCTTATTTTTTTCTGGCAAAGAATGCAGAAAAAATTGAATCAACAAATTTTGATGAGCTCGAAGATTTAGATGTGGTAAGTTTTTCGAAAGAAGATTTTTTACAAATGCTGAAAGAAAATAAATTTATGCATGGCGTGCAGTTGGGTGCCATGTACGAATCGATGATAAGATTGGGATGGCTAAAATTTGTGTAATGTTTATTTGCAAAAACTAAATACTCAAAAAAGAAAAACTAAATCGTTGAAAAGTCAAGCACGCAGAATTTTGTTTGAGAACATAACCGTTAAACAACTAATTCGTGTAATTCGCTAAAATTCGTGTAATAAAAAGTTATTCAACAAAAACTAAAAAAAGAAAAACTTAAAACAAATCGTTCTACCAATAAACTAATAAACCATTAAACTAAAAAACAATTCGTGTAATTAGTAAAAATTCGTGTAATTTTTTTACAAATTAACTTCTCCAACAACAAACACACTTCCGCAAACAAGTATCATATCTTTTTTATCGGCATTGGTTAATGCAGATCGTAATGCAATATCAACAGTTGAATATGCTTCACCTTTTAAACCAAAAGCTTCTGCCTTTTGCCTTAAACCTTCGGCCACCAGTGCTCTTGGAATTTGCGCTTTGGTAAAATAATAAGTGGCATGATGCGGCAACAGTTCCAATACTTTTTCAACTTCTTTATCTTTTACCATCCCAATCACAATATGCAAATGATTATAATCAGAATGTTTTATTTGTTCGGCAATTTGTTTCATGCCGTCAACATTATGTGCCACATCTAAAACAATAGTTGGATGTTGTTTAACAACTTCCCAACGGCCATGCAAGCCGGTTAATTTTTTTACGTGCAATAATGCTTTTTGAATAATTGGTGTATTTATTTGCCATCCCTGCAAATGCAATTGCTGTGCAGCTTCCAGCACAGTTAATAAATTTTTTGTTTGATAAATTCCCGGCAGGTCTAAACAATAATTCTCTCTTTCGTTATTGTGGTTATGCGCTACGGAAACATTCAGTAAATGATTTTCATATTTCCAGTCGGCAACATAATTTTTTTCCTGAGCAAAAATAATTGCTGCAGAAAGTTCTTTTGCTTTTTGTTCAAATACGGGTTTTGTTTCGGCAATGCTTTCTCCAATTACCACAGGAATATTTTGTTTGATGATGCCCGCTTTTTCGAATGCAATTTTTTCTAAACTATCGCCCAGCATATTCATGTGATCCCAACCAATATTGGTGATGATGGATAATTCGGGTGTGATGATATTGGTGCTGTCTAATCTTCCGCCCAATCCAACTTCAATTACTGCAACATCAACTTTATGCTGTACAAAATATTCAAATGCCATCGCAACTGTGATCTCAAAAAACGAAGGCTCAATTTCATCAATCAGCGGCATAATTTGTTTTGTAAAATCAACAACAAACTGTTCATCACACATTATTCCATCAACTTTAATTCTTTCCCTGAAATCTTTTAAATGAGGCGAAGTATATAATCCTGTTTTATATCCCGCTGTTTGCAGGATGGCCGCCAGCATGTGACTGGTACTGCCTTTGCCGTTAGTGCCTGCAATATGGATGGACTTGAATTTATGTTGCGGATTGCCCAATGCTTCGCACAAACGAATGGTATTTGTAATATCTTTTTTTATAGCAGCATCGCCAATGCGGCTAAACATTGGCAATTTATGAAATAGATAATCTAATGTTTCTGTATAATTCATCTGCCTGCAAAGATGCAAAGAATTGTTGCACGCAATAACGTGTGTATCAAAAAATAAAATTTATGGAGATCGAAAAAATTAATTTAATCGTGCAATTTAAAAGCAAATAAAATGGTACCGGTCTGCTCATCATCTTTACCGGCATTTAATTTTAATTGTTTTGCTTTTCGTAAAGCAATGGCGCGGATATTTGGATTGGTAGTTGTTGTTCCGCGTGGATTAATCGATGCATCAATCACTGCGCCGGTTGCATTAACAGTTATATCAACAGCTACTTTTGCATTCTCATTAAAATTATCTTCAAAAGTGGGGTATCTGGTAAACCTTCTTCCTTCCAATCCGTTTCTGATACTTACACCACTGTTGCCGGTTCCGCCGTTGCCGGTATAACTATCGCTGTTTGGATTTCCGTTAGGGTTTCCCTGATCGCCTTTACCGCCTGCAATCCCCTGATTTTTTATTCCGTTATAACTATCGGCATTATTGCCGCCGTTGCCATTAACAATGCCGCCTTTATATAAAGCTTTTGCAACAACGCGTTTTGGAGCAGGTGCCGCAACAATATTTTCTTTATGTTTTTTTTCAACGGTAGTATTAGTAACGGGTTTTAATTTTTCGACAGGCTTAATAATTTTTGTAGAGCTGTTTATTTCTTCATCACCATTTTCCTGTGCCGTAATATTTTGTTTGGCAACAACGGCAGTAGTTGGCGGTGGTGTAACATTTGTCTGATCTGCATTTGATGGTGTACCCGGTATTTGCGGTGCAATATCGCCCAGGCCTGTTTCGCTGTTGCCGAGATTTACTTCAATGCCATCATCAACAACAGGCGGCGGAATTTGCGGCAGCGTCCATTGCAGAAAGAAAAATAAAAAAAACAAAGCGCCGCATATTGCAATGGTATATGCCAATGCCTTTAAATTTTTTTCTCTTTCAAAATGTGCGTACATGCTTGCGTAACTGTTCATACAAACTTAGCTAAACTGTTTGTGGAATATGATGATGTTGAAAATTATGTAAATAACGTAATTGCTGTGCACGTTGTTATACAAAGAAAGGTTAATTGTTTTTATGTAACGGGCTGCAAATCGTTTGGCATCGCCTGTTGCGTCGCACACTTCAACTGAGGAAAGCTATGAGCTGTTAGCTGCGAGCTACGAGAATTTGCTCGAAGCTTATGGCTCGTTGCTCACGCTGCTCCGGATTTGTAATCCGGAGCTTAGAGTTATGAATTTACAATTCATTTGCTGAATAAAGTACAAAACGTGCAAGTGCAACGCAACAGGTGCCGAGATAAAAACAAATGCACGGAAACAAAAAATATTTTATTTTGTTCTCCTTTCTTATCTTGATCATCTCAAACCGAACTATGCTAAAGAAATTTTTTATTTTGTTAAGTGTTGCAGTTTTAGTTTTAGTAACCATTGTTTTTATTAATACTGTTAAAACAAAAGCATGGCCATCGCATAAAGCAATGGCATTGGAAGCATTGCCCGATTCGGCAGTTGCACACATGAGCCGGGCCATTCAGATTGCAACTGTTTCGCCCGAAGACACAACGCATATCGACAGTTTTCATTTTAACCAGTTCAGAACATTTTTAGAAAAAGCCTATCCGTTGGTTCATCAGCATTTAACAAGAACATTAATAAAAAATTACAGTTATGTTTTTGAATGGAAAGGAACAGATACAAGTTTATTGCCATTTATTTTAATGGGACACTATGATGTAGTACCCGTAGAACCATCGGCCGAAAAACTTTGGACTGCCAAACCTTTTGGTGGTGAAATAAAAAATAATATTATTTGGGGCCGGGGTTCGGTGGATGATAAATCGAATGTTATTTCTATTCTCGAAGCCACAGAAGCGTTGCTGCAAAAAGGTTTTACACCAAAGCGAACCATATTGCTTTGCTTTGGGCATAACGAAGAATCAACCGGCACCGGTGCCATTGCCATTGTAAAATATTTGAAAGAAAAACATGTGAAAGCCGATCTGGTTTTAGATGAAGGCGGCGAAATAACCACCGATAAAATTAAAGACGTTAAACGTCCGGTGGCGATGATAGGTGTTGCAGAAAAAGGTTATGTAACTTTTGAATTATCGGTGGAGAAAGCAGGCGGACATTCATCAAAACCCGATAAAGAAACAGCTATCGATATTTTGGTAAAAGCATTATATAAATTAAGAAATAAAAAAACACCTTCTACCTTGCAGCAACCGGTAAAAGAATTTTTACACAGGGCAAGCGGTTCATCGGCCGATTTTGTAAACAAATTGGCGATGAGTAATCTTTGGTTGTTTGAAGGAACTGTGAAGAAAATTTTATCGTACACACCCGAAGGCGATGCGATGTTGCGCACTACCATCGTTCCAACAATTTTAGAAAGCGGTGTTCGCGAAAATGTAATTCCAACAAATGCAAAAGCAATTGTAAACAGCCGCATCAACATTAATGAAACAACAAAAGGGGTTCAGCAATTTATTACAAATGCTATTGATGATAACAGAGTAAAAATTAAGATTGTTGGCGATTTTAATACCGAACCTTCGGCAGTAACATCTATTAATTCACCTGCATTTAAATTAATGGAAGAAACAGTTTATAAAACTGTTGATGATGCCATACCTGCACCATTTATTATGCTGGGCGCCACCGATTCGAGAGGATACCGCGAAATCAGCAATGGTGTTGTAAATTTTTCGCCGTTGATTGACAGCAAAGGGTTTCATGGTATTGATGAAAGATTGCCGATAACAGATTTTCAGCGTTTTTTTAATTTTATTACACTCATCATTAAAGAAAGCGATAAGAAATTTTAGTCTTGCTGCATAATTTTATAGCATGATGTTTATCAGTAAATGCGTTTAACGCAGCAACTAATTTTGCACTGTTATCATGGAGTTTAATTTAAACGTATTTATTTTGTCCGGAATCAGATTTATTATTTTTTTGAGTTTTCTTTTTGTAAGCAATCTTTCCCAATCGCAAACGGGCTATCCAAAAATTGGGGCTACTGCAAGTATTACCCATCCAATTATTACCGTTGATAAAAATGAGACAACAACAAATTTTACAAACTATTATTTGGTTGGCTTTCCCGTTGCAATTAATATTTGGAACACTTCGAAAATGGCTTTTTCATTTGAAGTTGTACCGTATATAAAATCAATAGACGGAAGCAGTAAGATGAGTAATTTTTTATTTCATCCGGGTGTATTGGTTCCGTTAGGAAAAGGTTTTGGATTTACCGGAAGAGCAGCATTCGAAACTTCGGGCAGGTATGGTTTTACGCCCAGCGTTTTTAAAACAATAAAAAAAGGAAAAGATATAAGTTATTTTATTGCAACACCGGTACCATTCAGGTTTGGCAACGATTTGCCGGCATCGGTAACACTGGCTTTTATAGTTGGAATTTCTTTTTAATTTATTTGATTACAAATTCAAGCCGAATAGCGTACAAGGCGTACAAGAGTGCGACGCAACCCAAGCTCCACAAGGGTTTGCAGCCGGTAACATAAAATTAAAATGGGAGGCCGATACCAAACTGGAATACCAGATTATTTATCTGAACACCATTGCTTCTTGTTTCTTTTAATTTCATGTTGCTGAAATCTACCCAGCCATCGTTGGTTTGCCGTGCAGGATCTTTTAATTTATATGCAAAGTCAAATCGAATTAAAAAATAGTTGGCATCTAAACGCAAACCAGAACCAATACCGATGGCAATATCTTTTCCCAAACGGGCCGGAGAAAAAACAGAATTTGGATCGGAGTGATTATTATTTAATGTCCATACATTTCCCATATCGGCATACAATGCACTTGCAATTTTTACGGAACTAAAATCCCAGATGGTAAAACGGTATTCGATATTTCCTTCGAGTGCAAAGTTTCCAAAACGATCGGTATAACTTGATTTAGATGTATCGCTTAGAATTGAAGAACCTAAACCTAATTGCCGCAAACCCCATGCACGCATACTGTTTGGCCCGCCGAGAAAATATTGTTTGAAGATGGGCATTGCTTGCCCGGCCTTAGGGAAAGCCGCACCCACAAAGAATCTTGTGCCCAATTCGCTTTTTCGGTATTTATGAACAAACTTATATTCGCCTTCTAATTTTGTAAAACTGAATATCTGATTGTTTAAACTTTTAAACAATGAAAGAACTGTTCCCGATTCTTCGAATCCCAATCGAATTAAATGACTTTCGTTTGTATTGCTGTTGAAAGTTTTGGTGAATGATAAACTGCTTCCAACAACATTTCCGTTTCGAAAAGAATTGCGTAAAAACGGGTTCTGTAAAAATAAACTGTCAAAGCCGATTAAAGTATCAACTTTATACAATTCAATATTCAACGGTTTAAATAACCAGGTGTTATTTCCTTTGCGCCACTCGTATCCCCAGCTTGTTACAAACGATCTTAAAACATAATAATCTTTTCTATCGGTATAAGAAGCAGAAGTTGAAAACAATGTTCGTTTATTTTCTAACGTTTTTAAGTAACGCCATCTTTGAAACGGAACAATGAGTTTTGGAAAACTGTATGTATGGCTAAGGTTTAATTGTAGTGTTCGCAATAACGAATTGGTTGCATTGTTTGGAGGGGTTAGACTAAAGTCTGTTCCCACTCTTAAACTTGTTACCGATTGAATAGCCTGTTTCCAAACATTGCGGTTTCGATAACTTATACTTGCCGATAAACCTAATAAATTTCCGGCAGTAATATCGCCGGTATTACGGCTTCCTTCAAGATCGACGCTGTAATTTTGTTTGGGCGCAGGCACTAAAAATAAATGAAGGTCTAAAGAATCTTTTGCAGTTACAATTGTTCTTGCATCAACCTGCTGCCATGCACCAATTTGCCCCAAAGTATTGATGGTCTTGTAATACAGCGTTTCGTTGAATAAACTGTTGCGGCGCAGAAAAGCATGTTCACGCAAAGGCTTTATCAAAAATTTGCCTTCGTTGTAAAACATCGTAAGATCATTTCTTGTAATCTTTTTTAAATTATTATTTATGATTAAACTATCGGGTACATCGGTAAGTTTTGTTTCGGGATAATAAAAAACTTTGTTGATGTAATACTTTTCTATTTTAGAAGAATCATCGATGGGTTTTTGTTTGATGAGGATATCCCATTTAGGATTTTCCCTTCTGATTTTGGCAGCCTCTTCTAATAATTTTATTTGCTCGGCCGGGTCGAGTGTTAGTATTAATAGTTTTTTGTCGGTAGTATCGGCCTCTGCATAAATGTCTTCTTTATTAAATTTATAATAACCGTTATTCCTGAAAATATTTGTTATCCTGTCTTTTTCGTTACTGATGATTTGTTTGTTTACGGGTGTTCCTTTTTTTAATAAAGTGCCGTTGAAATTTTGGATGGCTAATTTTTGCATGGCCGAATCAGTTAAGCTGTAAGCAACAGAATCGATGCTGATATTTTTTCCGGAATGAATGATCATGATGGCGGTTACTCGGATCTGATCGCGTACCGTATCGAATTTGGGCATCGAATCTTTAATCTCGGCATAATAATATCCCTGCGAATTAAGATATGCATTCATGAATTTTTTTGTACGGCCAATATTAACCGAATCAAATGCCGGCGGGTTTTTGATGGTGCTGAAGAAAAATAATTTCTGCAGTTTTTGCGCCTTCAAACTATCATCCCAATAATTCATCAGATCGTTTGTTAAACGTTTTTTCTCATCTTTGGAAAGATTACCATCGAGCAAAACTTTATTATCGAAAATAAATGGTTTGTTATGAGGATAATTATTTACGGTAACGCATGATGCCAGCAATAAAATAACAACACATGCCGATACTGAAAAAAATAAGTTTCTTTGGTTCATCAAATTCATACAGAATGTTAAGTCGTAACGAGGTCAAATATATTCAATCTTTATGCCACAAAAAACAAAGACAAGCAGAAGGATTGTTTATTGCCGAAGGGCCAAAGATTGCCGAAGAATTATTGAATAGCGATTTTACTATCAAAAAAATTTATGCAATGCCGCAATGGATTGCAAATAATAGTTTGAACGATGTTGATTTTATTGCCATTGATGAGATTGATTTAAGCAGAATAACTTCTTTGCAAACACCTAACCAGATATTAATTATTGCTGCACAGAAAAATGATTTTAGCAAACCTGTTTTAAAAAATAAATTAAGTATTGTGCTGGATGGGATTCAGGATCCCGGTAATATGGGAACCATCATCCGTATTGCCGACTGGTTTGGGATTGAACAAATTATTTGCAGCGATGATACGGTTGAATTATATAACCCCAAAGTAATTCAAAGCACGATGGGAAGTTTTGTGCGCACAAAAGTTTATTATGCCGATTTGAATGAGTTTCTTAAAACTGTTGATGTGCCTGTGTTTGGCGCATTGCTGAACGGTAAAAATATATATGAATTACCAAAACCAAAAGAAGGTTTATTGG
>DATAMD010000001.1:0-2000 GCA_036260755.1 Chitinophagaceae bacterium
ATATAATCGATGTGCCCGGGAACATGAATAAATTTAGAAACATCGTGATGATAAAATTCGAACTGTTCTAATTTAAAAAGATGTTCTATATTTCTTAGATCGCCGGTGATAAGGTTATCCATCGCAACAACATTATAACCTTCTTTTATAAACCTGTCGCAAAGATGCGAACCCAGAAAACCTGCAGCGCCTGTAATTAAAATTCGTTTTGCCATAAAAATTATTTTTTAAGATGGACGGCCAATACTTTCGTAATGATAACCTAATTCCTTCATTTGTTTTACTTCAAAAACATTTCTTCCGTCGAAGATGGCTTTGTTCTTTAATTTTTTATCGATCAGTTCAAAATCGGGTGTTCGAAATTCGCTCCACTCTGTTGCAATAATTAATGCATCAGCATTATCCAAAGTTTGATATTGATTATTTACAAAAGTAATTTTATCGCCCACTACTCTTTTTACATTAGGCATGGCTTCGGGATCAAATGCAGCAACAGTAGCACCTGCAGCGGTTAAAGCTTCAATCAAATACAAAGCCGGCGCTTCACGAATATCATCGGTGTTTGGTTTAAAAGCCAATCCCCACAATGCAAAATGTTTGCCTTTCAGATCATTATTAAAGTATGCATTTATCTTAGGCATGAGATGCAATTTCTGCTTTTCATTTACATCTTCAACCGCTTTTAAAATTTGAAAATCATAATTTAATTCTTCGGATGATCTTATTAAAGCCTGCACATCTTTGGGGAAACAACTTCCGCCATAACCAATACCCGGGAATAAAAATCTTTTACCGATTCTGTCATCGCTTCCAATTCCTTTACGAACCATATCAACATCGGCACCAACTTTTTCGCAGAGTTGTGCAATCTCATTCATGAAAGAAATCTTTGTTGCAAGAAACGAATTAGCGGCATACTTTGTAAGCTCTGCACTTTTTTCATCCATAAAAATAACAGGGTTACCCTGCCTAACATAAGGTGCATATAAATCGCTCATTACTTTTTTAGCGCGTTGGGATGATGTGCCAATCACCACACGATCGGGTTTCATAAAATCATCCACGGCAACACCTTCGCGTAAAAATTCGGGGTTGCTTACCACATCAAATTCGTACTTATAATTTTCGGCAATTGCTTTTCTAACTTTCTCGGCAGTACCAACAGGCACGGTGCTTTTATCAACAATTACTTTGTATTCGGTTAATATTTTTCCAATTTCGTTTGCAACACCCAACACATATTTTAAATCGGCAAAACCGCCTTCGCCCGGAGGCGTAGGCAATGCAAGAAATACAACTTTTGCATCTTTAATTCCTTCGGCAAGATCGGTAGTAAATGTTAAGCGGTTATCTTTTAAATTTCGAAGAAATATTTTTTCGAGGCCGGGTTCGTAAATCGTAATTTCTCCTTTGGATAATTTATCTACTTTATTTTTATCAATATCAATACAGGTAACATGATTTCCTGTTTCGGCGAAACATGTACCGGATACTAATCCTACATAGCCGGTACCAACAACTGCTATTTTCATAGATTATTTATTTAGATAATTCAATATTTCAGATGTAATATAAGAAAGTTGTTCCCCATCTAATTCGGTGTGTATAGGAAGTGAAATAACTCTTTCGGTTAACCAATCGGTTACTTTTAAATCATAATTGTCCAAACCAAAAGCAGCAAACATTTTTTGTTTGTGACCGGGAACAGGATAATAAATCATGGAAGGAATTTTTTTCTCGGCTAAATAAACATTCAATCCATCCCTATCGGCATCGTTCAATATTAAAGTGTATTGATGATATACATGATTGGTGAAGGATGCTGTAAACGGTGTTGTTATTTTTGGATGATTGGCAAAAGCTTTATCGTAAAATGCTGCCGCTTTTTGACGGGCAACAATATAATTATCTAACTCTTTTAATTTGATATTTAAAATTGCCGCCTGAATAGAATCTAATCGGCTGTTGCATCCTACGATATCGTGATAATATCTTTTCTC
>DATAMD010000138.1:0-2384 GCA_036260755.1 Chitinophagaceae bacterium
CAATGGCTGCAAGAAAAGTAAATACCAAACTTAAACTGGCTCCGCCTAAAATGGTAATGCCAATAAATGCAAAGCCATTTTCTAAAGGGTTACCCAATAATAAACTAAACACAGCTAAACTTAATAAACTCATCAGCAACATCAACAGCAGATTAAAAATTAATTTCGCCAATACAAAATCTCTGGCACCCGCAATGGAATAGAAATACAACATGCGTCCGCGGTTCTCGGCCAGAAAACTTTTAGCCACTGCATTCACACAAACAAATAACTGAATGATCCAGAATAAAGCGTTCCATGTTTTTTCGTCGGGCTGCCCAACCGACAGATAAATAACAAAAATAGTTGATGCCACATACAGCAGTATTCCGTAAAACGTATATTGCTGCCTTGTTTCGAGCAACACATCTTTTTTAATTAATGCAATAATATGTTGGAAAGAAGAACGAGGCATATTGCTACAAAAATAAAAGTAGAAGCTTAATTTGTTAATTTTAATTTCAGAAAAAAACTGATGGTATAATTTTAATTGGCCTTTACTTCATTGCCTTTTTGTGCGCAAACCCTGCAACGCGGTTCGTAAATATCTTTTTCGCCAACTAAAACTTGTCCGCTCTCTGCTGTTTTCCTGTACGAAACATTTGCAATATTTCCGCATTGCACACAAATGGCATGAAGCTTTGTTATATAATCGGCAATGGCTAACAAATTGGGCATCTGCCCAAAAGGGCGACCCAGATAATCCATATCCAATCCGGCAACAATCACCCGAACGCCACGCATGGCAAGGGTTTCGCAAACATTGATGATTTGATCGTCAAAGAATTGCGCTTCATCAATTCCAACCACATCAACATCCTGCGACAGCAATAAAATAGTTTGCGAATTTTCTATGGGAGTAGATTGAATGGCATTGGCATCATGGCTTACTACTTTTGTTTCATCATACCTGACATCAATGGCCGGTTTAAATATCTCAACTTTTAAATTAGCGATTTTTACACGTTTTAATCTTCTAATCAACTCTTCCGTTTTACCGCTGAACATACTTCCGCAAATAACTTCTATCCATCCTCTGCGGCCGCCATTCATATTTGGTTCTATAAACATTATTAAATCTTGGGTTTGTTTGAAAAAGCTTATTAACTTTAAGCTTCAATACTATCTAACCCTCAAATGTATTACATCCGATGGAAAAATTGGGTACATTGATTACCAAATTAAAAGAACAATTTGATCAAAATGAAGGTGCCGATAAATTACTAATTACTGCAAAGTTGTTAGTAAAAGAATTGCATCAGTATTTATCGGATGCTGAAAAATATGCCCGGCCTCCAATTGTTTCGGATATTGATATAAATTTCTTTGACGCTAAACTTTCTAAAAATAATACTGCTAAAAAAGAAGATGGTAGTGGCTGGTTATTTGATCCGATAGAGACTTTCCCTACATTAATTCATCAACAAGCGGTAACGCCGGTAGAAATAAATGAAACCATTGCTGCGCAGAAAGAAAGCATCAACGATAAATTAAAAGAAGAAAAAACAGAATTGGCCAATGCTCTACAATCGGCTCCGGTAAGGGATCTTAAAAAGGCAATCGGTTTAAATGACCGTTATTTATTTATCAGCGAATTATTTCGGGGCGATGAAAATATGTACGAACGCAGCATTAAAACAATAAATAATTTTTCCATTTATCCCGAAGCCGAATATTGGATACAACGCGAATTAAAAGTGAAATTAGGCTGGAGAGAAAATAAAGATGCTGTTCGTTTATTTAATCAGATAGTGAGAAGGCGTTTTTCGTAAATATAATTCATGATCTTTTCTGTTGCACCCGATTTGCTTCTTACATAATTGCCAGCATTGATGCATGTTTGTTTATAAAGCTTGTCATCACTCAATAATTCGGTAAATATTTTTTCTGCTTCCAATGCGTTTTCGATGGCAAAAGCACCACTTGCATCAATCAATTCTTCTGCTTCAAAATATTTATCATACTCATCGCCAAACACAACAGGCTTGTTGTAAACAGCCGCTTCCAAAACATTGTGTACGCCATCATCACCAAATCCGCCGCCAACATAACAAATAGTTGCATATTTATATAAACTGCTTAACATGCCGATGTTGTCGATGATTAAAACATTTGGGTTGTGAGAGGTGGAATGTGAAATGTGAGATGTGAGATATGAAAACAAAACAGCATTTTTATACAAGGTTAAACATTCCTGTATCCTTTCTTCTTCAATAATCTGCGGTGATACCAGATTCGATAGGGTGATTGATATTGCCCAACAGTTTAAACCCATTGCATTGGTTGAAATATTTATCGGCAATCATCCGGTAATTGTGGCCGGAAGTACCTGGACCGAAGATGAT
>DATAMD010000025.1:0-6642 GCA_036260755.1 Chitinophagaceae bacterium
GAAAGTATTACCAATACCCGTTATAAAATTATTGCATTGCCGCTTTACAAAGGAGATAACTCTTTGCGCAAAAGCAGCATCGATTATATTCAATTTTGTTACAACATTTTTAGTGAGGATTATAAAAAGATTGTAAATATGGAAGAAATAGCAGAACAATCTGTTGACCAAATGCAGAGTTATTTATTGCTGCAGGAAAAAACAGATCAAAAGTTAAAAGAAACTAATGATGCCATTAATAAAGCTGAACATGATTTTGCTGCCAAGTATAATATAAACCTTGTAGAATCGAAAAATGAACTTGGAGAGAAAATGGAAATTTCCGGAAAACTTAACCGCTATACCAATAATATATTTATCCTTTTTTTTAAATGCAATTGGGAAGACGGGCAATTAACCACAGCATTAAATAATAAAAAAATTACCGAAGCCGAACAAGCCAGAAATGCATTAATTAATTATGCTAACGAAGGATTGAAAGCTTTAACAGCCGATAGTTTAAGAAGTTTTCAGGGCGACCCATCCCTTGCTCTGCAATGCAAACAAACTTTACTGTTTTATAAAAAAACAGCAGAAAACGATATACCCAAAATGCTCGACTTTTATTTAAAACAGGAAAATTTCGAGAAAATAAAAAAGGCAATGGATGCAAAGCCCAACAGGACCAAAGAAGATGTTGATGCTTTTAATAAAGCAGTAAAAGAAATTAATAATGGTGTGTCTGCTTATAACCAAACCAATCAAAATGTAAATAACAGCAGGAACCTTGTTCTTCAGAATTGGGAGAAAAGTGAAAAATCTTTCACCGATTTACATATGCCTTATTACAAATAAATTCTGCTTTATTCATTTGTTTTAATACACGCATAAAAAATACCAAACTGGTAACTAAAAAAGCAATTGACGATTTAGTAAAAGTGTTGGCAAAATAATTCAGCAGAAACAAATTAAAAACTTATCATTCTCCGGGATGGTAAGTTTTTTCTGCATGTTGTAAAACATCTTCTTTATAAAATAATACGTCTTTAAATTTTCCTTTGCTGTACATTTCTGCCTGATCAAAAAAATGTTTCGACAAAGGATCGCTGCTTTCGCCACCGGCTAATAGAGATTTTGCTTTTATCTTCTTACCAAATTCAACAGCACAAATAAAACTGTTGCCGTTTACGCCGTACATTTTTTTTGTGTTGGGATAAATCCTGCTTGTGTACGAAGGAATTTGCCCCCATTGCGATGAAGTAAATCCAACAGCAATACTTTCTTTTGCATCATCAAATTTCGAATCAATACCATCATCCAATCTTTGAAAACGATTGATATCGCCCCATGCAATATTCCATTTTCCATAACGGTTAATTAATACATCAACTGCATCTTTAAAACGTTTTAATAAAATAATTGCATTATTGTTATTCTTTGCAAACTTTTCGGTTCTTGTCACCGGATCATCAGATTCATCTAAACCGGCACTTGTATTAATTGCTTTTAATAATTGCGATCCCCATGTTACCGCTAATGAAGTAGCAACAGATTTTTCGCCCGAATGCAAATCCCAATCTTTCATTATTTCTATCGGATCATCTAAAAACAATTTTAACGAATCGCTTTGTGGCAAAGCATTGCAGGCATCTATCAATGCAGGAATTAATTTTTCGAAGAACGCCAGATAAGTATCATAACCGGCAGTAATTACTTTATCGATCGTATATTTTTTTTCTTTCGATAAAACACGTACCGCATTTATTGCACGAAAATTTTCTCCATCGGGTGCCATGTATCTTGGATAATTTTCTTTCTTCGGGCTATTAATTCCTGCAACAGAAAATGGTGTTGAATTACAATTTTGTAACCAGCCATTTACCGGATTTATTGAATGAACAATTTCATCAACAGTATGCAATCCTTTCCATTCGGTTGCTGCAGTGGTTCCGTCAACCGGCTTTGCCCAATTATATTTTGTGTCGCGTACCGGAATAAAATTTCCATGCCAGTAAGCAATATTTCCTTCAGCATCAGCATACACGGTATTGTTAGAAGTATTGCTGCGCATATCCAGCACTTTTTTAAATGCAGCAAAACTATTTGCTTTAGTTCGCAGCCAGCTTTGTTCTAAACTGATGACGGAACGGTTAAAAGATTTTACGGAAATATATTCCCCGTTTTTATTTGCCATCACCGGGCCATGATGCGTAAATAATGTTTTAAAGTTTTTTGTGATGATGGAATTATTTTCTTTGATGGAGATAGAAATATTTTTTATCTCAACAGGTTTTTGCTGATGCTCGAATTCGTATATCCATCGGTTATTTTGTTGCGTTATTTTTTCGATGTATGCATCCGAAACATCAACCTGACTTGAAGTGTGCATCCATCCGCAATGTTCGTTGAAACCCTGATAAACAAAAAATTGCCCCCATGTTACGGCACCATAAGCATTCAAGCCTTCTTCACTAACCATTTGTACTTCGGGGCGAAAATAAAAAGTTACATGCGGATTAATGTATAAAATTGAATAACCGTTTTCAGTAATCGAAGGTGCAAATGTAAAACCATTGCTGCCTGTTAATTTTTCATCATCATTGTTGTTTCGATCGAAGCGAGAAATCTCGTTATCGTTAGCAGCAAGCTTATTAAAAGCTTCTTTGTTGTAATCTGAATGATATGCAACTGCTAAATCGCTGCTGTATAATTTCTTTAAATCATTTTCATTAATGCCCGCTGTGCTAATGGCACCAATGCTTCCGTCGGTCCACAACAACGGATACCATGGTTCGAAATGTTTTAATAAAGCAGGTTTTGTTTCGGGATGCCTGTATAAATAATAATTAATGCCATCGGCAAAAGCATCCAATAAATTATGCAACCATGCCGGACTGTTTTTATAATCTTTCATCGCATCCGCAGGATCAATAATCATTCTTATCAACAAATCGTTGTACAAATCTTTTTCGCCATTCACTTCCGAAAGCCTCCCCAACTTTTCAATATAATTCATCTCCACTCTTTTAAAATCATCTTCGCATTGGGCATACATTAAACCAAAAACAGCATCAGCATCAGTCTTACCATACACATGCGGTATGCCCCAATTATCCCGAATGACGGTTACGCGTTTTGCTTCCTGTTGGTAACGATTAATTTCTTTTGCACCGAATTGTGCAGACAGTTGAAATGGAAATAACAAAAAGAAAAATATTTTTTTCATGGCATCTGCTGATTTATGTATCGATACTTTTTGTATGACTGATATTTATTTTAAAAAACGGTATTTCAATTTTCTACTTTATTTCAGCAACAATTTACATCTACCTTTGATAAACAATTGCAGGCTTCCATGAAAAAATACATCACCGGAATATTGGTTACACTCATTATGGTGATCGGAATATTGGGTATCACCAATCCGGGCTTTAAACAACCGTATCAATTGTTAGATAATGAGGAAGGAAAACTGATTCATAATTATTTTATTTTTTCGGTTTATACACATCACGAAGGCCGTTTGAAAAACGAAAAAGGTAATTACAGTTTGTACAAACGATATATCGGCATTGCTCTAAATTTTTATGAGATCAGCCCGTTGAGTGTTAAAGACGAATAAAAATCAATTCACTCTTTTTTCATTCGCTTTCATCACCCTTAAAAAATTACCACCCAAAATCTTTGTTATATCTTTCTTGCTGTAACCCTTTTCCACCAAGGCTTTCGTGATAAGCGGATAAGTTGTTACATCATCCAATTCTTGCGGCGGCGATTCGATGCCATCAAAGTCCGAACCCAATCCAACATAATCTACACCAACTAATTTAATGATGTATTCGATGTGCTGAATTAATAAACTCAATGGCGCTCTCAACGCATTTACTTCATCTGTATATTTTGCAAATAAATATTCATCAGCAAAAAAATATTCTTTGCCGCTTTTCATTATCGAATCTCTTTCTGTCTTATGCCTTTCAATAAATGCATCTTTTCGTTTCATGAAATCGCTGTCCAAAAAACCACTGTAAAAATTTACCTGAATAACGCCGCCGTTTTTTGCAATCGCTTTTATCTGATCGTCTTTTAAATTTCTTTGGTGTGCACATAAATTATACACGCAACTATGCGATGCAATAATTGGTTTTGTTGTGGTTTTAATTACATCCCAAAAAGTTGTTTCGCCAACATGACTAACATCAACTATCATTCCCAACTCATTCATTCTTTTAACCACTTGTTTTCCAAAATCGGTTAATCCTTTGTGTTGTAAATCTTTTTTAAAAGTCTCATCAAATGCACTGGTAGCCCATGTTGTAGAGTTATTCCATGTAAGCGTCATATATCTTGCGCCGCGTTTATAAAACACATCTATGTTGTTCAAATTATCTTCAATCATGTGGCCACCTTCCACACCAAACATCGCAGCAATTTTATGTTGCTTAACAGTTTTATATAATTCTTTTGTGTTGGAAACTTTTACAATTTTATCGGGATTGCGTTTTACAACTGCATCCAAACTATCCATTTGCCTGTTGGCATAAGTGTACGGATTTTTTTTATCGCCATCACAAAAAACCGAAAACAATTGAACATCTAATCCGCCCTGTTTCCATCTTGCCAAATCGCTGTGCGTTTTTCCTTTTAAATTTTGATCGAACACTAAACCGTTTTCGGTACTCTTCATCAAAATATCATTATGCGTATCCACCACAATTGCCTTGTCATGAATTTTTTGATACGACTGTGCAGTGATTTGTTGCGTAAACAAAATGCAAATAATTAAACTTATTTTCCTCATGCTTTTAGTTTTATTTTTTATGTTACCGGCTTTTGTATTTCAATGAAACGCCTGTTGCGTCGCACTCTTCAACGTTTATAACTTAATTCAGCAATTACATTTTCCCCGAACCATACAATACTTTGCCATTTCTGATTTCATTTTGTTTACCGTCCTCCACTTCAATTTGCCCGTTCACTAAAACATATTTAAACCCTGTTGAATATTGATGTGGCTTTTCATAAGTTGATAAATCTTTCACTTCTTTTTCATCAAACAAAACAATATCGGCAGCAAACCCTTCACGAATTAATCCGCGGTCTTTTAATTGAAATTTTTGCGCCGGTAAAGAAGTCATTCTTCTGATGGCTTCTTCCAACGAAATAATTTTTTCGTCGCGTACATATTTTCCCAACACCCTTGCATTGGTTCCGTAACCACGCGGATGCGGCGAACCGGAATTAAATATTCTTATTCCTGCATCAGATGCAAACATGTTAAAAGGATATTTCATGATGGCTTTCACATCATCTTCACTCATGCCATGAAATACCATGCCCGCATTGTCCTGCTTCATCATTTCACAAACAGTTAATGCTTCTTCTTTTGCAGTATGTTTTCTTCCTTTTAATAAATTTATTTCTTCAATACTTTTTCCGTTCAATGTTGTATCGGCTTTAAAGTATGCAACAACAGGATAACTGAAATGTTTTAATTTTCTTTTTTTCAAACGTTGCAGCATAAAGCCTACAATTTGTTTTAACCGTTGCGGATCATTCAATCTTGCGTTGATAGAATCTTGCCCGTCGGCTAAAACCCAGTCGGGCAGCAGTGTTCCGAGGTTGGTGCTGCTGGCAGTGTATGGATATTGATCGATGGTAACATCTAATCCTTCTTCTCTTGCTTTAATAATTAACGGTATGGTTTCTTTGCTTCGGCCCCAATTATTTTGCCCGCTTAATTTAAAATGAGATATTTCTACCGGCATATTATTTTCCCGGCCAATATGCAAAGCTTCTTCAATGGCTTGTGTTACGCTATCGCCTTCGTTGCGGATATGGCTTGCATACACACCATTATATTTTGCGGCAACTTTTGCCAGCCTAACAACTTCTTCTGTTTTAGAATAAGTGCCGGGTATATAAATTAATCCGGTTGAAAAACCAACAGCGCCATCTTTCATTGCCATCTCAACAATTGCTTCCATTTTTTTCATTTCATCTTCGGTGGGGTCACGCATGGCTCTTCCCATCACAGCTTTTCTAACATCGTTATGGCCAATAAGTGTTGCAATGTTGATGGAAGTATGTAAACTGTCGAGCATCAAAAAATATTTTTTAATGTCTGTATTCGATGATCCGCAATTGCCCGTTACCACAGTAGTTACACCATCATAAATAAAATTAGAAGCATAAGAATTTTTCTTTTCATCGCCTTCAATATGAGTATGTACATCAATAAAACCGGGTGCAGCAATTAATCCGGTTGCATCAATAATTTTATTTGAGATATAATTATTTAAATGACCGATGGCCAATATTTTTCCATCTTTCACTGCAATATCGGCATAGACCCATGAATTGCCAGTGCCATCAATTAATTTTGCATGTTTAATAATAATATCGGCTTGTTGTGCATCTGCGGCAGAATAAAAAAATATCAGAAAAAAAAATATCTTTCTCATAACAGTGGTATAAGAGTTGAAAATAAGAAAAGATTTTTGGTAAGAAAAGAATTATTACACGAGCTGATGTTTTCTGCAAATCCATCTTGTATTAATTATAACAAAACAAAAATGCCACTTGTTTTTGCAAGTGGCATTTTTATAACTAAAAATTTAATTAAGCTTTTTCTTCAGTTGTATTTTCTTCTTCGGTTTCGGT
>DATAMD010000034.1:0-20521 GCA_036260755.1 Chitinophagaceae bacterium
TTTATCGCCATTAACAGTTACGTTGCCGAGTTTAATAATGTCGGCAGCTTCTCTTCTTCCGCAAACACCGCAGTAAGCCAAAAATTTATTTAATGGCATCAAAGGCGTGTTCTCGTTTATCTCAACAGAATCCTGAGACGAAATATTTTTTTGTGGAATTGATGTTGCATGTTCTTTTTCGAAAAACTTATTTTTTGAACCTTGATTTTTGAACCTTGTTTCTTGAACCTTGAATCTTGAATCTTGCTTCTTGTTTTTTGTATTTTCGGGTTTATCAGAAACGATTCCTCTTTTTTTCTCCCACTGTTTTTTTCTTATTTCTTCGCCAATGGCTCTTGATTCGGCTTTGGCTTTACGTTTATCCTGACGGATAGCTTCTTTCTTTTTAGCACCTTTAAATTCGGGCTTAATAAATTTCTCGAATGGTTTATTACTCATGTTTTTTGTTTTGCTGTTTTGCAACAGGAAGCGCGAAGATAATCTTTAAAAAACTAAACCCCTTCTCAACAAAGAGAAAGGGTTTAATTTCTTGATTTTTTATAGGAGCATTATTTTGAAACAGGCGGACGATTATTGATATTCCATCTGCCTTTGAAATTTTTTCTGAGGCTATCGGCTTTGCTTAATTGTTCGGGCGTAAGCACAGATTTCATGAATTCGCCTCTTTGCGACATTAATGATTTTAATTCTTGTCTTTTTTGTTCGGGCAATAAATTAAAGTTTTGATGTAGGGCTTGCATTTTTGTGTGCATTTCGGTTTGATGTACTTTAATTTTTGCTACCTGATCATCAGTTAATCCTAAAGTTAATTTCATTCTTTCTAATCTTGCTGCACTTTTAACCTGCGCATTGATTGTTGCATTTTGTCTGCGTTGTGCAATAGTATTTTTTTGCGCATCGGTTAACAATGCTTCTAATTTTGATTTACGGTCTTTTTGCAATGCAGCCATTTTTGTTTTGTATTCGCCCAAAGAAATTTTATCGTTATTCTGCAGTGCTGCTAACTGATTGTGAAAATTTTCATTGATTGTTTTTGATTGCTTTATTTGATCGGCACTTAAATGCAAGCCGGCCATCATTCCCATTTTATATTTTAATAAAGGATGATTTTGCGCAAAACCATTTTGTTGCATTGGCCTTTTTTTAAACTGGTCATTATTTTTAAATGGGTTATTGGGATTGCCATTATTATTTTGTGGTGGCTGTGCATTTATAAAACAAGCAAATGCAAAAATACATGAGCTTAATAGTACCAGCTTTTTCATTGTGATGAGTTTTAGTTCATACTAATGACTTTGTTATTTTAAGTAAGTTTAAGCAAAACACAATGCTTGCCTTAAACAGAAGGTTTTATAGGTAGAACCAAAAAAACTATCGGTGATTGAATTGAAATTCTATCGCTTTATTTTTTGTTGGCTAATTGCCCGCAGGCTGCATCAATATCTTTACCGCGACTGCGACGCAATCGTGCATTCACCCTGTTTTTTTCGAGGAAGCCCATAAAATTCTGAATACTTTCTTCATCGGGTTTTGTGAATTGAAAAGCATCAATTGGGTTATATTCGATGATGTTTACCAGATCGGCAGGAACCTGCCGGTAAATTTTAATCAGCTCTTCTGCATCTTTCATCGAATCGTTGAAATTCTTTAATAAAATATATTCGAATGTTATTTCGTTTCCGGTTTGTTTGTAGAAATAATTCAAAGCTTCAATTAATGCTGCGATATTATTTGTTTCGTTAATGGGCATGATCTCATCTCTTTTTATATCGTTGGCTGCATGCAGTGATAATGCTAATTTGAAACGCACTTTATCATCGCCCAATTTTTTTATTTGTTTTGCAACACCCGCAGTTGAAACAGTAATCCTTTTGGGGCTCATAAATAATCCGTCTTCGGCAGTAATTTTTTCTATGGCTTTTAAAACGTTATTGTAATTAAGCAAGGGTTCGCCCATGCCCATAAAAACAATATTGCTTAATTTTTTTTGATAGTTTTTTTCGCTTTGCTGATTAATTAAAACTGCTTCGTCGTAGATCTCATCAAAATTTAAATTTCTTTTTCTGTCCATGTATCCGGTAGCGCAAAATTTACAACTTAAACTGCAACCGATCTGCGAACTAACGCAAGCAGTTTTTCTTTCTTCGGTAGGAATTAAAACACCTTCGATGGCATGGCCGTCGAAAGTTTTGAAACGGCTTTTTACAGTTCCGTCGTCGCTTGTTTGAACCGTATCTATTTTTAAGGAAGGAAAAGAAAATTCTGTTGAAAGTTTATTGCGAAGTTCTTTGCTTAAATTGGTCATATCGTCAAAACTGAAAGCATGTTTTTGCCATAACCATTCGTACAACTGTTTTGCACGGAATTTTTTTTCGCCGATTGCCCCGAAATAATTTTCTAACTGCGCCAATGAAAGGTCACGGATGTTTGTAAGTGTTGACATTCGGCAAAAGTAATGTTTTACAGATAACCGCCTTGCCGCTATGAAAACAGAACGTTGAACCGAGCGTGGCAACAGGCGATGCCAGCCGTACCGAACGCCGGTATCATAAAAAATATTGAAGGCAAAAGGAAACAATAAATTATTATTGTTGTTATAAAAAGTTTTTATCTTCAAACCCAAACTTTAAAATATTGCTGTATGAAAAAGATGTTTTTTTCTTTTTTGATGATTAGCTTTTTTATTGCTGCAAATGCGCAGAACGCAACATTGCAACAATACACAGGAAAATATAAATTCCCGGATGGCAGTGTTGTTACCGAAATAGAAGTTACATTGGACAGCAGCGGTGTGTTGACTTCTAATTCTACTGCCGGAACTTCGGTTTTAGAAAAAGCAGGAACCGATACTTTTTCGGTTGTTTCGTTTCAGGGAACTGCTGTTTTTAAACGAGATGCCAATAAAAAAATTACCGGTGTTGTTGTTGATGCAATGGGTTATCATTTAGAAGGAACAAAAGATAATGCAAGTACATCTTTTTTATTTACCAAACCTGATGTACTAAACATAAAATTGAATGAGTTCGCAGTGCGATAATTTTATTTGTAAACTGTTTTTATTTGGATTATACCAGTAGTTTTAAATTAATGTTTTCTTTTATAAATTGCCTGTTTTCTATTCATACATTTTTGCATTTTTATCATCAAAAAAGATACAATCCTGTAGCTTTTTAACTATTGCCGGTAAAAAATTAATGCCAGCAAAAAAATAATGCATTCGCATAAAAAAAATAATTATTAACTCCTGTAACCATTGTACTCATTGAACTGTAGAGGATTGCCGCTTTGGTAAAATACCTGCGGCAGGCGGCTCGTTGTTTATTTGCGAGACTTTGCTGAAACCCTTACCTGCAAAGGGTTTTATAGTATTAAACAACTGTATAAAAAATACTCTCTGCTTCGGGTTTTATTTTCACCTTTTTTCTGTTGGCATCATGTTTGGTTTTCAGTGTTTAACATTACGGAATAACAGACGGTATGCACAATCAACCATTTTCTATTGAAGGCTATATATGGGTTAATAAAGGTGCTGAATGTTTTATTGGACCGGGACGAGTAACATTGCTGAATGCAATTATAAAGGAAGGCTCTATTAATGCTGCTGCAAAATTATTAGGAATGCCATATCAACAGGCATGGAAAGTAATTGAACAAATGAACAGGTTGGCACCTGTTCCGGTGCTTGTTATAAAACGTGGTGGAAAAAATGGGGGCGGAGCAGAATTAACAGGATATGGCAAAAGAATTATTGCCGAAGTGAACCGAATGGAAATTATGTTTGCAAAACTTTTATCCGGTTTAAATGAAGCTCATAATTTTTGTTTTTAAGAGCGTTATCTTTTTTTAAAATAACGTTTATACAAGGCATCATAACTCCTTTTATTATGAAGCGTTATCTGTTTTTTAGATAACGCGGTGCAGATAAATGAAATTTCAAAAATATACAGCGATTTGTTTTTGCTATAATGAATTATGATCAGTATTTACCATTATAGGACAAACTGTTTTATGATGATATTTTATAAACCGCCAAAACCAAAACTTATGATCCTGAAAACAATTAAGATTTATCTGTTATTTAAAAAGCAGGCAAGCGCTGTTGTTTTGTTTTCGATGCTTGGCATTTTTTCATTTGCCCAAAACAAAATAATACCTGCCGCTGCCGATACTTTTCCAGTTACACAAAATTTGGGCGAAGTGGTTGTTACAGCTTCGCGTGTTTCGGAAAGATTATTATCAGCACCAGTAAGTACTTCCAAACTAACCGGGGAGCAAATAGCTCAAACAGCGTCTCCGTCTTTCTTTGAGGCCATTGGCAATATGAAAGGCGTACACATGATTACACCGAGCTTAGGTTTTAAAATCATTAACACAAGGGGCTTTTCAAATACTACCAATGTTAGGTTTGTGCAGATGATAGATAATATAGATAATCAATCGCCGCACATAGGAGCACCGATAGGAAATTCATTGTGCCCCGGTGATATTGATATTGATAATGTTGAAATTATTCAGGGTGTTGCAACTGCATTGTATGGGATGAATGCTACCAATGGTTTGGTTAATTTTAAAACAAAAGATCCGTTTACCACACAGGGTTTTACCATTCGCCAGCAAATAGGCGTTAATCATATCAGCGATCCTGATGGCGAAACACCTCATTTATTTAATGAAACAAATGCCAGGTGGGCAAAAGCATTCAGTTCAAAGTTAGCTTTCAAAATAAATGCAGGGTTAACACAGGGTTATGATTGGATAGCAAATAATAAATATGATTTAAGTTCATCATTAAATGCAGGCGTAGGGTTCAATGGCGGGCCATCTAACCCGGCTTACGATCCAATTAACGGGTATGGCAATGAATCGTCCGATCAAAAAAACATATCGTTAAAAGATGGCAAAACATATACGGTTGCACGTACAGGTTATTGGGAAAAAGATGTAACAGATTATCATTTAAAAAACTGGAAAGGCGATGCTTCTGTTTATTATCGCCCAACAGTTAATTCTGAAATTTCTTATACCTACAGGACTGCATTTTTAAATACTATTTATCAAAGGTCAAACCGGTTTAGATTAGAAAATTATTTATTGCAACAAAATATCTTCCAATTCAAAAACCCTTATCTGCAATTAAGGGCTTATGTTAATAGCGAAAACACTGGCGATTCGTACAACCTTCGTTCCATGGCAGAGAATATTGATGCGTTTGGCTCCGGCACTACCAATAATACCACACAATGGTTCAATAATTATACTACAGCTTTTAATAATGCATACACTGCAGGAAGCAATGCTGCTGCTGCACATGCGCTTGCAAGGGCTGCTGCAGATGCACAAGCCAAGCGTTTGCAACCCGGAACAGCTGCATTTAATAATGCATTACAAAAATTGCAGGAAATAAATAATTGGGATAGCGGTGCAGCATTGCATGTAAAAGCAAATTTAATACATACAGAAGGGAATATTGATATTGGTAAATTATTGCATTCGAAATATAACATTCAAATTGGCGGAGATTACAGGGATTATATAATTGTTCCTGATGGGAATTATTTTGTTAATCCTGCAAATGCCGGTGGGAATATTAATTATACCAGCAGTGGTTTTTTTATTCATGCATCGCAAAATTTCTTTCACGAAAAATTAATGTTAAGTGCTGCATTGCGTATGGTTAACAATAAATATTTCGATACAAAATATAACCCTCGGCTAACGGCTGTTTATGCGCTGTCAAAAGCACACTTCATTCGTTTCTCTTATCAAAACGGGTATCGTTTCCCCAGTATTTTTGAAGGATATTCTAATATTAACAGCGGTGGTGTAAAGCGGATAGGAGGATTAAGAGTTATGTCTGAATCAAAACACGTTTTCGAAAACTCATGGTTTAAAAGTTCAATCACTGCGTTTCAGAATGCTGTAAAAGCTGATCTTAATAATGGTATGGCTCAAACAGCAGCTATACAAAAAGAGGCGGGCCTTTTAAAGAAAAACACATACACTTATTTAAAACCCGAACAAATGCACTCTTTCGAAATAGGCTACAGAGGAACATTTTTCCATAATTCATTGTTTATAGATTTTGATTGTTATTATAATTTTTATTCAAACTTTATTGCACAGGTAGAAACCAGTGTTCCTCATTTGGGTTCTGGTAGCAGTGCAGATGCAAATTGGCCGGCTGATTCTTTGTATAATAAAGCTAACCAGGATCGTTACCGTTTATGGACAAATTCTAAAACAGTAGTTAATAATTATGGTGCTGAACTGGAATTAAAATATACAATGAACAAACATTATTTAATTACAGGAAATGTAAGTTACCAAACACTTAAAAGAACCGATCAGAATGATGGACTGGAAGATGGGTTTAACACGCCAACCTGGATAAGTAATTTATCGTTGAGTGGAGTGAATGTTTATAAAAACCTCAGCTTTAATATTAACTGCAAATATTTGAGCAGTTATATTTATCAATCATTTTTAACTAATATGTCGTTGCCTTCGCCAGCTGTGTTTAATGTTGATGCACAGATAAAATATATGTTTGTAAAACCTTTCATCGAAATTAAAATAGGGGCTACCAATATCCTGAATCAATACTATCGCTCTATTTTGGATGGCCCGCAAATTGGAGGGTATTATTATACAACACTAACTTATACATTGCCTTCATCTTCTCACAAATAATCCATCAAAAACAACTGAAGCAGTTAACTGCTTCAGTTGTTTAATCGGTATAAGTCTCAGCATTTTTACGTTTGGTAATTTTATATCGTTTGGGATCGATCATATATTTTCTAATTCTAAGCCCTAATATCCTTTCAGTTATACCTATAATTTCAGCAGCTTGTGCCAAATTGCCTTTAGTGGTAACCAATGTATCAATGATCATTTGTTTTTCAACATCTTCCAGCACTTTGTTTAAGGTTCCTTTCCTTTCAGTATTTGAAGATTCGGCTGTTTGCAAGGTTGGTGGAAGATTATTGGAACGGATAACACCATCGGTACTTAAAATGGAAGCCCTTTCTATGCAGTTCTCCAATTCGCGGATATTGCCGGGCCAGTAATACAGCATCAATAAATCTATGGCACTGCTTGATATCCGTTTTATGTTGGTTGCATTAAGCCTGTTACATTTTGCAATAAAAAAATCTACCAGTACCGGTATATCATTTTTTCTTTCTCTTAGTGGTGGGATATAAATAGGAAATACATTGATTCTATAATAAAGGTCTTCCCTGAATTCGTTTGTTTTAATCAGCTCTTCCAGATTTCTGTTAGTTGCAGCAATAATGCGTACATCAGTTTTTATGGTTTTAGTTCCACCTACCCTGTCAAATTCCCTTTGCTGAATAACTCTTAAAAGCTTTACCTGAGTAGGCATGGGCAGGTCGCCTATTTCATCTAAGAAAATGGTACCCTTGTCAGCCATTTCAAAGCGCCCTTTTCTTTGGGCTTCGGCTCCGGTAAAAGAGCCCTTTTCATGTCCAAACAACTCGCTTTCTATCAGGTTTTCGGGCAAGGCCGAACAGTTTACTTTTATAAAAGGCATAACATCTCTTGCGCTGGCATTGTGTATGGCTTCTGCTATCAGCTCTTTGCCAACACCACTTTCTCCCCGTATCAACACTGTAGCATTAGTGGGAGCTACGGTGCGGATTAATTTATATACTTCCCGCATTTTACCTGCGTTGCCAATAATATTAGATGGTTTGTAGTGTAATTCTTTTAATTCATAATTAAGTTTATCGTTCTCCATTTTCAACTTTTCTAATTCCTCCATTTTATCCTGTCTAACTTTAACAGCTTGTGCTATTAAAGTGCCGATAATGCTTAATGTTTTCTGATCTTGAGTAATGGAATAATTATCGGTTTGTAACCTGTGGATGCTTAATGTTCCTAATACGTCTGCACCCGATTTTATAGGAACGCATACAAAACAAGCACCTGTATTGGTAGATAAGTCGAAGCCTGTTTTGTTTAAAAAGCGACTGTCTTTCGAAATATCCGGAATCAAAATAGAGCAACCTGTTTTTACTACTTCTCCAATTATTCCTTCTCCAATTTTATAGATACCTTTTGCTTTTGCTTCCGGAGTTAACCCATAGGCATCTTCTATGAAAATTTTAGAAAGATCCCTGTTAAGGATAGTAATCATACTTCGTTTGGCATGGATGAATTTGCTTATTTCTTCTACAATCGGGTACATAACATCTTTAATATCCTTGCTGCGGTTAAGCAGACTGCTTATACTGAATAATAAGGGTAATTCAGAATCCCCATAACAGTTTCGCCCATTCCTGAAACAATAACTTTTCATAGTAAAAAGTATTAAATGTTTAGGCAAACAATTGAAAGATGTACTTGTTTAGCGTAAGATAATTAAATTTTTATTTTTTATTGCAAAAAATGTAAAAATGTGACAACAATCAGTCCTTAAATTCATATAATTATTTTAATCATTTGTTAAAATAAGCCGAATGAGGTATTTTACAATAATAAAGAAACAACCCCAGTGGCATACCAATCCCATATCCAAAAGGTAAAAAGGCACAGGTCAATCCTACTGTTACAGCAATAAAAAGCTCTGATTTTATTTCGGAAATATCTTTTAGAAACGTAATCAGAGTAAGGCTCTCAAAAAATAAGATTACTCCCAATACCGGTAATGGGAAAAAGTTGATGATTGAATGAAACCCGCCGGCAAAAAAAAGCCCGCTAACAAGAAAAAAACAACCATAAATAACAATTGATCCGGCGGTTCTTGCTCCAAATGTATAATGGCCGGCCATGCCACCGGAACCATGACAGGTAGGTATGCCACTGAAAAAAGGATTAATAATATTCATTAAAGAATAAGTATAACTGATTTTTGTGGCTGTTATTTTTTTCTCCGGGAAAAAATCATTGGCTATTTGCTTGGTTGCAAATATTGAATTCCCCAGAGAAAGGGGTATTTGGGGAAGTGCCAGTAATATTATTCCTGTAATTATATCAGGCATTTTGAAATGCGTATTGATTTCGGGAAGATGAAAACCAAAGCCCGATACAATTTTTGCATTGTTTATTTTTCCTTCAAAAACAGCATACACAATACCGGTGAGGATTATAAAAATAGCAGGCGGGTATTTTCGGTTGCCTAATAAAACCAGCCCTGTTATAAACGTGATGGCTGCAATAATGTAGGTTTCTGTGCTTCCTGCCGGAAGGATATAATTTTTAACGGCAAGCATTGCTAACTGTATGCCTAACCCAAATTGAATACCCCTGATTACCGGCTTAGGTATAAGGGTAGCTAATTTTTCTATTAGTCCTGTGATGGTAAGGAGAAGCATAATAATACCAATGGCAAGCCCCCCGGCAAAAATAACCGGGCCTGTTAGCTTTTGCGCTATAACAATTGTTGCGAAAACTTTTAAGGGTTGTACAGACATTGGCATTCCATATTTAAGTGCCGTAAAAACCTGCATCAACCCAAACATAATCAAAGCACTTGCTGCATCAATCCCCGAAGCAAGTAGGATGCCCGCTATTAAAGGCAGGTCGGTTCCAATATCCCCGAAAGAACCGGCAAATTCATTCCGGTTAAATTTAATAGTTGGCAATCTCATTTTGTTATCTTTATTTTTTACGCAATATTCTCGTGAACCATTGCCCTGATTTCTTTTAAAACTGTAATCATATCCATAATATCATTATCTGATATTGGTTCTCTTTTAAATAATGCAAATGAGCAGATGAATTGCAGTTTGTCGAAATGATCCATCTTTTTTGCCAGGCCATCTTCAACAGGTATGTGCTGTTTTACTTCCTTTATCATATTGCCGAGTGTGTGGCATGCAGGCATTTGATTTTTTGATGTAAGAAAACCCATCAGGTACTTTTCGATAGACATTGAAATAATGTTATACAATATTTCATTCGTAAAAATGTGTTTCCTGTTTACACCTCCATGCGCTGTTTTATAATAGGCTTCTGCTTCAGTGATGAACTTTGGGGATGTTGTTTGATTGTGTGTTTCCGGATAAGTAGTAATCATTTCAAATAGTGTTTTAGGTTAGAAAAGAAGGATTAATATTATCAACATTGCTAAGGCACAAATGCTGTACCTCGGCAAATGAAAGCGAACGTTTTGAAGTGTAGGATACTTGTTTGATTTTCTCAAGTACCCTTGCAGTATCATCGTGAGAGATATTAATTTTTCTGCTTTGTAGAAAAGCAATTAAAGCATTGCTTCCTGCATGTTTTCCAAAAACAAATTCTCCTTCTTTTCTGCCAACAGAATCAGCATTGATAATTTGATAGGTGTTCCTGTTTTTTAAAAGGCTGTTTGTATGTATGCCCGATTCGTGGCTAAATATCATACTACCTGTAACAGGCTTATTACAGGGAATTGATTGCCCGGATGCTTTGCTTACGGCTCGTGAAAGGCGGTTAAGCACACGGGTATTAATGTTGTGTTGTATTGTGCTGCTTAACTCCAATGCCATTACTATTTCTTCGAGTGCTGCATTACCTGCCCGTTCGCCCAACCCATTTACTGTAACACTGGCGGCTGTGGCTCCGTGATGAAAGGCCATAAACGTATTGGCTGTTGCCATACCGAGGTCATTATGCCCATGGAATTCTAATGGGATAACAGGAAAAAATTCTCTTATTTTTTTGAATAAATCTGCTGTTGAAACAGGATTTAAAATACCAACAGTATCGGCTATGCGTACTCTTGTTGCGCCATGGTGAATTGCTTCTCCCATAAAATCGGATAAAAAAGAAAATGCTGCACGGGAAGCATCCTGTGCGCCGATTGCCACATACTCAAATTGAGGAACGGCATATCCGATTAATTCTTTCAAAGAATCAAGCACCCATTTTTTATTTTTAGAAATGGCTGCTAATTGTATATCCGAAACAGGGAAAGAAATGTTTACACCATTTACTCCTGTACAAACAGCCGCATCAATGTCGGATTTAACGGCACGGCACCAGGCCAGGCTTTTAAAGTTAAAACCACCGGTTACTATTGTTTTTATTTCTTCAATTTCACGTGTACCCATTGCAGGTGTGCCAATCTCTGCTTCGGAGATACCGGCTTCATCCAGCAAAGCTGCGATGCACAATTTTTCTTTTAAATTAAATACTACACCGGGAGCTTGTTCTCCGTCACGTAATGTAGTATCAATCAGATGTATTTTTTTATGTATCATCATATTGAAAAGTTTTCTGTGACAGATTTCGGATACTTGAAAATGAATGGTTAAAGCAACAGCTATTTTTCAGTATCGGCAATCAGGTATTTTTCTGCCGGTTTACCTTCTTCCAAAGCATCTAATATTTCGTCAACTGCTTCTTCATTAATAGTTCCATACCAATAATTATTAGGATGGATAACCATTACGGGGCCCTGTGCACAAACATTTAAACAGCCTGTACTTGATACAGCTACATCTAAACCTCTGTCAGCGGCTTCTTCAATCATATATTGAATAATGGCAGGTGCATTTTTTTTATTACATGCCCCTTTTGCTTCGCCTGCAATGCGGTACGAATTGCAAAGGAGGATGTGAAACTCTGGCTTTTTCATTCTTTTAATTTTTAAGTGATAATTAGTAAATAAACAGGTTTTATATTGTTAGTTAGGCGCATCCTCTGGCATTGCCGCCACATCCTTCACCACATCTAAAAGCATCGGGTTTCTTCACTGCTTTAACAATCTTTCCATTATACACTGCTTCTAATCCTTCATCTATCAGTCCGGTCATTTGAATGATCCTGATACCGGATGTTTGTAATATTTTTAATGGGTTTGGCCCAACGCCTGATGCCAATAAAGCACGGCAGTCTTTCAGCAGGTTTGCCATATTGTGCCATCTGATATCCCCACAACCAGCTTCCGGTGTGGTTCGTTCTTCCACATACTGAAATCCGTTAGGTGTTTGCTTGAAGATGTACAACGAATCTGCATCGCCCAAATGTGCATTCACCAGCATTCCTTCATAAGTGGCAATGGCTGTATAAGGCCTGTCATCAGTAGGTACTAATGGCCGTAAAGCAAACTCCTGTAGTAACCCTATTGCACCCGAAAAATCCTGCCCCAATAATCCTGCTGCATCTGCACGGCAACGGGCACAATGTGTCATCATTCCTATATGCTGCTTTGCTTGTTCGCGAACCAGCTTAACCATTGCTGCGGGTGGCTTTTGCATGGTTTTAAATACGGTATCCTCATTGGGGACTACCGGGATGCAATTCATTACATCTGCACCCAATACTGCAACTGACTTAGCTATTGCTTCTATATGATGGTCGTTGATGCCGGGAAGAATTACCGTATTTATTTTAACTGTAATTCCTTTTTCTTTTAATAGAGGAATGCATTCAAGCTGTTGCTGCAAAATCAACTTAGCCGCCTCAATGCCTCTGTAAACTTTCTTTTCATGCCGTACCCATGAATACACTTTTGCCGTTACTTCCGGGTCAACCGCATTAATAGTAATGGTTACATGTGTAACGCCTGATTCGGCAATTTCATTAATATAGGGTTTAAGGTTGAGGCCATTGGTGGATAGGCAGAATATTTTCCCGGGATAAGCCTCCTTGGATAGCCGCATGGTTTGCAAGGTTTCTTCAGGATTGGCAAATGGGTCGCCGGGGCCAGCAATACCTATCACAGAAAGGTTCTTAATATGCTTATCCAATTCTTTTAAATATTCAACAGCCTGATAAGGTGAAAGTACAGCAGAAGTAACACCGGGACGGCTTTCATTTACACAGTCGTATTTGCGGTTGCAATAGTTACACTGGATATTGCATTTAGGTGCCACAGGCAGATGAACACGTGCATGGGTGTGCCTTGCTTTAATATCAAAACATGGATGAGCGGCTGTAATATCTGTTGCTGTCATAGTTTCTGTTTTAATGAGTTGTGTTATTTTTTTAGTGCATTAAATATATTTATAGCCTATCGGCGAATTTTCTTGTTTGTGTTCTATCAATGCATTGGTAATTCTATCAAACAATTGTTGTGTACCCTTATAGCATAGGTGTTGTATGCGTTGCCCGCCAAAACGGTCGTGAACAGGAAAGCCTATACGCACCAATGGGATACCTAAACGGCGTGCGATATAATAACCTTTACAGTTACCAATAAGAATATCCGGCTTCAACTCATCAACCATATCGTTCATTGTTTCAAAATCGGCTTCATTCATCACTATTATATCTTTTCTTTTTCCTTCGGTGATATGATTAATGGCAGCTTTTAATTTCCCGCTTTCTCCGCCCGAAGCAGCCAGTATGGTTTCTATACCAATCTCATCAAGGAATGAAACAATGCCAATCACCATATCTTCTTCCCCATATACAATTGCCCTTTTGCCAAAATGATATTTATGCCCATCTACATAAGCATCAATCAATCGCCCCCTTTCACGCTGATGTTTTCTCGGAATAGGCCTGCCGGTAATGCGTTCCAGCACATTAAAAAAACGGTCAGTTTCTTTAATGCCAACGGGTAATCCCAGTTGTTTGTAAGTAATTTGATATTGTTCCAGCAACCAACTACCGGCAGTTGGTTTTGGTTTGTTATTTTTTATTCTCCCGTTAAATGCACCTTCGTTAAGAATATAACCAAATTCAATAGATGCTTTGGCTGTGCCGGTAAGTTTCAATTCTTCAACTGATGTGCCACCTTCGGGCAACAACTGATATTCTTTCCAATGCGGATTGTCTAAGGAGTCGGAATAATCGGGGAACAGTACATAAGGCAATTCAAAATCGTCTAATATATCTTTCAGGTGTCGGATATCTTCGGTTGAAACAAAACCGGGGAACAGGTTTATATGATTACCTGTTTTACCTGGTATAGCTAATGTTGCAATAGTTGCGGCTACTGCTTCATGAAAGCCATCCATGTGCGAACCCTGATAGCTTGGAGTAGAAGCATGGATAAAAGCCGGTAATTTATTGAGGCCATTTACAGTTTGATATTCGTGAATTAATTGAGGTATATTTTCGCCAATAGTTTCGCTAAGGCAGGCAGATGCTATGCCGATTACTTCGGGATGATATTGATTGATGAGGTTACCTACACCGGTATTAAAATTTTTGTTGCCGCCGAAAATGGTGCTTTCTTCGCTGAAGTTGGAAGAGGCAATATCCACAGGTTCTTTATAATGGCTAATCATATACCTGCGTATATAAGTAGAGCATCCCTGAGAGCCATGTATCATGGGGATGCAGCCACGGATGCCTTTAAACACAACACTTGCGCCAAGGGGGGCACAAAGCTTACACCCGTTACGGGTAGAAGTGTATGTTTCTGTATGTTTCTCGGTCGTTGGCATCTTTTTTTCAATTGAGATGATTTTGGTTAATGGTTTCTCTATCTGGTAAACTGCCATACCGGGCTTGTTGCCGTAGCATAAATTTCTTTGGCAAAATTTAGCATGCCTTCATAGCCGGCCAGTGCTTCTTTTCTTTCGTGGTTATGATCGCAGAAACCAAGCCCCAGCTTATATGCAATAGGCCTTTCCTTCACTCCGCCAATAAAAATATCTGCCTGTTTTTCTTTTACGAATGTTGACAATTCAATAGGATTTGAATCGTCTACAATAATAGTTCCGTCATCACACAGTTCTCGGATCAGTGCATAATCTTCGGCAGTGCCGGTTTGAGATCCAACCACTACGGTTTGTACGCCAATCAACCGCAATGCTTTAATTAAAGAAATAGCTTTGAACGATCCGCCAACATATACTGCTGCTTTTTTGCCCTGCAATTTTTGTTTGTATTGATTGATTGCAGGCATTAGTTTTTTAAATTCTTCGCGAACAATTTCTTTTGCTTTATTCATCAATATTTCTTCCTTAAAAAACTTAGCCACTTCGTACAATGCATCAGACATATCTTCTATGCCGAAATAAGAAACCCTCATAAATGGTATGCCGTATTTTTCCTGCATCATTTTAGCGAGGTACATCATGGATCCTGAACATTGAACTACATTCAGCGATGCTTTGTGTGCGCTGCGAATATCATCAACACGGCCATCGCCTGTGATGGTTGCATTAACATAAATGCCCATTCGTTTATAATATTCAAGTAAGAGCCACAATTCGCCGGCAATATTAAAATCGCCGAGTATGTTAATGCTTATTTTCGGAATGTCTTTATTGCCTGTCCCAACCAATGCTGCAAGTGCTTCACAGGCAATTTTATATCCATCTTTTTTTGTTCCGTTAAAGCCGGGTGATTGTACGGGTATCACTGTAATGTTTTTTTCCCTGCTTACTTTTTTGCAAACTGCTTCCAGATCATCGCCTATCACTCCTACAATGCAGGTCGAATACACAAAAGCTGCATTAGGTTTATACCGTTCAATTAATTCTGCTAATGATTCATACAATTTATTTTCTCCGCCAAAAACCACATCTTTCTCGTGCAGGTCGGTTGAAAAACTTAGTCTGTGTATTTCGGGCCCGGAAGATAATGCTCCCCTGATATCCCATGTATAAGCCGCACAACCAATAGGGCCATGAATAAGGTGCAATGCGTCTGCGATAGGATACAACACCACTCTTGACCCGCAGAAAACACAAGCCCGCTGGCTGACCGAACCAGCAAGGCTTGGCTTTGAACAGTGGATAGTATGGCTATCTGCACCTGACCGGTAAATTTGTTTTTCGCGTTCTGCGAGAAAAGGGTTCATGGCGTTGAATATTATTGATGCAACAAATTAAAATGGCAAGCAATCCCTCTCCTGTGGCAGAAAAAAGCTTACATCACTAATTCTACTTTTTCTTCCGGACAATCCCTGTCTTCTTTATCTAAAATGGCATTCAGTATTTTAGTGAGCAGGTGCATAGCTCCTGTGTATCCAACGAAGGGGAAATAACTGTGTCCTACACGATCCAGAATGGGGAATCCCATTCTGACAAAAGGTATATTCTCATCCCTTGCAATATACTTGCCATAGGTATTACCTATCAGTAAGTCAACAGATTCTTCTTTAATCCATTGGTGCATCAGGTACATATCTGCCCTTTCTCCATTTCTGTATTTTGCCTCAGGTACTTTTTCGGAAAGTAGCTTCTCCATAGATTCTTCAAACTGTTTACCCGGAGTTCCGCTAACAATATAAACGGGTTTCATATCCATGGTCAGTAAAAACTCCGTAAGTGGCACCAGTGTATCAGGATCACCCCATAACGCTACCCGTTTTCCATAAAGATATTTGTGCATATCTGCAATCATGTCTATCAGTTTACCGCGTTCATCGGTAATGTATTCGGGTACCCGTACACCACCTGCACGACTGAGAGATATAATAAAATTATCTGTTGCTTTTAGTCCTATCGGAAGATCAATAATATCAAACTTTACCTGGCATTTATTTTCCAATAATACTGCTGCTTCTTCTGTACAGAATGAGCCAAGGCCAATAGTAAATTTACTGTCGCCCGTGCTTCTCAATTCATCAATGGTTACACCACCTTTCGGATAAAACTCGTGCTTGCCTGTCATTGGTAAATCCATTACATCGGACGTGTCGGGAAATAATACCACCTTGGTTTCCAGTACAGATGCAATGCGTTTTATTTCTTTCATATCACTCGGCTCAGCCCATCCGCAGATAAGATTCAACTGGTTCTTGCGGGTAACAGTTCTGGCAGAAAAATACTTCACCATTGCTGTAACCATATTAGCGTAGCCTGTAACATGTGAGCCTACATAGCTGGGTGTATTACAATGGATCACAAATTTCCCTTCCGGTACATGATGTTCATCACGTGCTTTTTGCAATATCTGGTTTACATCATCGCCAATGGTTTCAGAAAGACAGGTAGTATGAACTGCAATAATATCGGGGTTATAAACAGCAAATATGGTATCTACTGCCTGTAATAAATTAGCCTGTCCGCCAAATACCGAAGAACCTTCTGTAAAGGAGCTGGTAGCTGCCATTACAGGCTCTTTGTAGTGCCTGGTAAGTGCACTGCGGTGGTAAGAACAACAACCCTGCGAGCCATGACTATGCGGAAGGCATCCGTGTATGCCTAAAGCGGCATACATAGCGCCAACGGGTTGGCAAGTTTTGGCCGGATTAATGGTGAGTGCTTCTCTCTCAAATGTTTGTTTGCTTGTATGTCGTAGTAGCATAGTGGTAAGTTTCTTCTTTTAATAAAAAGGATATTAAAATGCATATTCGGCTTCAATCACCGGCTCTGATTCCCAGGGAGCTTTTATCATTTTCCAGATGCTGGTATTTACAATCATGTCAATGTCTTTGTAAAAATTAACCGCACCTTCAAACCCTGCATAAGGTCCGCCATAATCGTAACTGTGTAATTGCTTAAGTGGTATACCCATTTTCTGCACACAATACTTTTCTTTGATGCCTGCACAGAAAACATCCGGATGATAGACTTCGATTAGTTTTTCCATTTCGTAATGGCTCAGGTCATCAATGATTAATGCACCTTTGGCCATTTCCACCATCATGCCATCGTAACCATTAAAGTCTATCCCTTTGGCTCTTAGTTCTTGCATTTCAGCTTCCGTCTTACGTGGATTATAACGAGTTTCATCCTGTTCAATGGTCAGTTCTTCAATGTTACGGCTATCTGCATCTACCTGTATAGTGGGAATCACCCTGCGGCCTTCATAATCATCCCTATGGCCAAACTCGTAACCTGCAGAAAGGGTACTCATACCCAGTTCGGTAAAAAGCTCCTGATAATGGTGTGCACGTGATCCGCCAACAAACATCATGGCCACTTTGTCTTTTGTATGCGGATAGATATCAGTGATTACTTCTTTTACTTTAAGCATTTCTTCGGCAATAACTTCTTCCACACGTTCTATCAATTCTGCATCACCAAAATATTCAGCAATCTTTCTCAGTGATTTAGCTGTTGCCTCGGCACCAATGAAGTTTACCTTAAACCACGGTATTCCGAATTTTTTTTCCATCATTTCAGCCACATAGTTGATGGAACGATGACACATTACCACATTCAAATCGGCATTATGTGCACGTTCAAATTGTTCTATGGTAGAGTTTCCGCTGAAGGAAGAAATAAGAGTGAGGCCAACTTTCTCAAAAATTCTTTCCAGTTCAAATGCATCGCCGCCAATATTATATTCTCCAAGCATATTCACTTTATATTTACCGGCAGGAAATTTATCCGATAATCCTATTACATGTTTCATCAACTGGTTGTTGGCAATATGATGTCCGGCACTTTGGCTTACACCTTTATAACCCTCACAACTGAATCCGAAAATATTGATACCTAATTCTTCTTTCATTTCTCTGGCAACTGCATGAACATCATCACCAATCAATCCAACAGGGCAAGTAGAGAAGATGCCGATACTCTTGGGCTGAAATAATTCGAATACTTCACGAACAGCCTGCTTTAATTTCAGTTCTCCTCCGAAAACGATATTAGAATCCTGCATATCTGTAGAAAAGCAGTAATTCATAAAATTAGGAGAGTCAAGTGTAGGCGGCATTGTTTGGTTGCGGCGTGTTAACCATGCATAGAAGCTACAGCCAATCGGGCCATGTACTAAATTAATAATATCGCGTGTTGGACCCAGCACCACACCTTTGCAACCGGCATAAGTGCATCCTCTTTGAGTGATGATGCCGGGAATGGTGCGAACATTAGCCTGAATTTGCTGGGGAATTTCTTCGCTTTCATTTACAACGATTGATTTTGCTCTTTTTTTACCAACTTTGGCGGGATATTTTTTCAATACCTCTTGTTTCCAGCGTTGCGGATCCATTTCAATTTTTGACATAAATACCTCTCTTTTTAGTTTAGTCTAATGTTGAATTACCTCTTTCACCTGTGCTGACACGGACAGATTCCAATGTTTCCAGAACAATGATCTTTCCATCTCCGCTGTTGCCGGTTTTGTTGACAGCAAGAATGGTTTCTACAGCCAAATCTTTTTTATCGTCAGTAACAATAAGATTGATCATTCTTTTTGATTTCAATTTGGGTTCGGGGCCAATTTCTACAATGCAGTTCTTGGCTTCAGGGTCGCTCAGTGTTTTTTGATAGGTAGGGCCCAAGCCTCTTCCGCGACCTCTGCCCAATACACCCATCGCAGTGAACGATGGTAATCCTGCATCAGACAGTGCTTGTTTGGTTTCATTAATTTTTGCGATGCGGATAATGGCGAGAATTAATTTCATTTGCTATTTTTTTATGTTCTTCTTATTTACCTTATTTCGGATAATTTAAAAGGAACTTTATTGCTGCATATATTGTTATATTTCTTTTACGCCATTAGAAATGGTGTAGGTTTCCACTACCGGAGTAATGAATATTTTTCCATCTCCAAAAGCACCCTTCTCATCGGTACGGGCAGCTTCAATAATTGTGTTTATCACAAATTCTTTATCGCTGTCGGGTATTACAATTAGCAACAACTCTTTTGGAAGTTCATCATAAGTAATATTTCCCACTTTTAATCCTCTTTGTTTACCTCGTCCGAAAACGGCCATTTTGGTTATAGCAGGAAAACCTGCATCAAAAAGTGCTTTTAAAACAACACTTGATTTTTCAGGACGAACAATTGCTCTTAACAGTAACATAGCTTTTTCTATTTTTTGTTTTAGTTAGTCAACAACACCGTATTCAATTAATAAACTTTCCAGTTCATCCATTTCCAATGGATTAGGAATAACAAACATTTTATTCTCGCTTATTTTTTGAGCCAAACTTCTGTATTCATCTGCCTGTCCGTGTGTTGGTTCATATTCGATAACCGTTTGACGATGAATTTCTGCACGCTGAACCATATTATCGCGTGGAACAAAATGGATCATTTGGGTACCTAATTTTTTGGCAAATGCCTCAATCATATTGGACTCGTTATCTACTTTACGGCTATTGCAAATCAATCCGCCAAGTCGTACCCCGCCTGCCTGAGCAAATTTTACAATACCCTTACTGATATTATTGGCTGCATACATGGCCATCATTTCGCCGGAACAAACAATATAGATTTCCTGTGCCTTTCCTTCTCTCATTGGCATCGCAAAACCACCGCATACCACATCACCCAAAACATCATAAAACACAAAATCTGTTTCAAATTGTTCTTCGTTATAAGCACCTAATTGTTCAAGCAGGTTAATGGAAGTAATGATACCACGGCCTGCACAACCAACACCGGGTTCAGGCCCACCCGATTCTACACAACGTGAACCCATGAAGCCGAGTTTTACAACATCGTCTAATTCTACATCTTCTCCTTCTTCGCGAAGTGTGTCTAATACTGTTTTTTGGGCAAGGCCGCCAAGCAGGAGCCTTGTAGAATCGGCTTTGGGGTCGCAACCAACTACTATTACTTTCTTTCCCATTTCTACCAGTCCTGCAACTGTATTTTGGGTAGTGGTACTCTTACCAATTCCACCTTTGCCATAAATTGCTACTTTTCTCATTATTGGGTTTGTTTTGGTTATTGTTATGAAGATTATGCTTTTGCCATTTACAACAGC
>DATAMD010000040.1:0-1530 GCA_036260755.1 Chitinophagaceae bacterium
CGATGGTTTGCTTAGGTTTGCACAAGTGTACCGCAATCTTAATAAAGTAACCGAGCCTAATTTAAAAAAAGTTAATATAAGCGATTTGTTCGAAAATATGCATCGCTTGATGCAGCCTACATTAGACCAGAAAAAAATTGAACTGGAAATGATTTTAAAAGAGCCCAACCTTGCCATTGATGTAGATATTAATTTGATAGAACAGGTGCTTATTAATCTTATTGTAAATGCCATCGATGCTGTGAAAGAAACAAGTAAGCCTAAAATTGTTTTAGCAGCTTCAAGAACAAATCAAAAAACAGTGATCAAGATTGCTGATAACGGAAGCGGAATGACTAAAGATGTGATGGATAAAATATTCATTCCATTTTTCAGCACCAAGAAAAACGGAAGCGGTATCGGTTTAAGTTTATGCAAACAAATCATGATGCTGCATAAGGCAAATATACAGGTACAATCTGTTCCAAACGAGGGCACTGTTTTTTATCTGCAGTTTTAAAAAACTTACTTTTTTATAAGTAAAAGACGAGCTTGAATAATTGTAGCCGTTGCCTGAATAATACCCATAGTGATGAACAGAAAATTGAATGAAATATAATAAGTAATTAAACCACCTACAGCAATGGCAATACCTGAAATTAAATGCGATTGCCCGCCTGCAACGCCCCAGCCAAACGAATCTTCGGGGTTTTCTAAATTTTTTGCAAATAAAGAATCCCAAATAGGTGTACTGATTGCTTCGGCAAATGCAAAACCAATCTGTAAAACAAATAACTGGTTACTGCTATTAACGAAAATGTAGCAGAACGTAAATATTGTGTTCAGGAAATAGCCAAAAACCATGGCTTCTTCTTTATACTTTGATTTTCCTAATATTTTACCAAATAAAAAATATAATAAGCCCGAAGCAATTAAATATAACGACCATGCCCATGTTATATCTAAAATATTACCGCCGATTTTTTCTGTAAAAACCGCGAAAAGAGGCCCCAGTAACCCTTCTCCAAAAAACCATAGTCCCGAAGCAAACAATAATATTCTCTGTGTTTTTGAAAAATTCATACAATACGGACTTAATTAAGGCGCAAATATTACATGAAAGAAAGCAAAGGAAATGGTAAAAAAGGCTGAAACTACACTATTAACCTTATTAATTTCCGATCCTTAATTTTTAGTTAAAATGAAAAACAACGATATTTTTTTGAATACAGATAAAATATAAAATTAATTCTGTTTACTTATTTCCGGTATTTTTTCTACGGCAATCAAATCACTTATCTCAACATTCATCGGCAGCAATCCTATTTGAACAATGGCTCTTTTGCCGCGTATTTCTTTTACCTCTCCTACCTGATAATTTTTTTTTAGTTTTACCAGGTTGCCAACAGAAATAGTTTGATTTAATTCCTTGTATTTGCTGTTAACTTTTTTTGCTAATTTATTTACAACAATTTCTTCTTTCTTTTTAAATAACATATCCTGCAAGTGTTTTATCACTTCGGTTTTATTATCGGTTTTCCGCCAGTCTAA
>DATAMD010000067.1:0-3776 GCA_036260755.1 Chitinophagaceae bacterium
AAGCCGATCACCAACCACAAGTTTGGCAAAAAAACGAATTCGATACCAAAGCAATTTTATGCGGTAATTGTTTTAACGAATTAACCATTGCTCAATATTTAGAAAGTAATTATCAATGCCCGTTTTGCGAAGCTGCATTTAATCCGCGTTGCAGTAATCACAATCATTTTTATTTCGAAGTTTAATTTTTTTGTTACGGGCTTCAATATTGCTATCAACTGCAGTTGCGTCGCACTCTTCAACTGAGGGAAGCTATGAGCTATTAGCTGCGAGTTTTTGCTCGAAACTTATGGCTCGCTGCTCACTGCTTAGAACGTTGAAGTGAGTGACACAACAGGCGATGCCATGAAATACAGCAGTTGGATAAATAATTATTTTTTTAAAGAAACCAACTGCATAACAAGTTGTATTTTTGAATGCTGCCGGTAAGGTTTTACTTTTCGGCAAAGCTCATCACCCAAAACATGCTACCCATGATTGTTAATTTAAGCGAGCAGCACAGTTTAGTCAGTAATTGGATTGCTGAAATAAGAGACAGTAATATTCAAAACGACCGCATGCGTTTTCGCCGCAACTTAGAACGCGTTGGCGAAATTGCAGCTTACGAAATAAGCAAGGAATTGGCATGGAAAGAGACGGAAACACAAACGCAGCTTGGCATTCATAACAGCAAAGTATTAGAGCAGCAACCGGTGCTGGCAACTATTTTGCGTGCAGGTTTACCATTGCATACCGGCATGCTGAATTATTTTGATAAAGCCGATAATGCTTTTATTTCGGCATACCGCAAACATCACCACGACGGGAGTTTTGAAATTAGTTTAGAATACATGAGTTGCCCCTCTTTAAATAACAGAGTTGTAATTATAAGCGATCCGATGCTGGCAACAGGTTCGTCGATTGTAAAAACAATTCAATACATGCGAGCCGAAAATTCGCCAACAGCATTTCATGTTGTAGTGGCTATTGCGTGCACCATTGGCATTGAATATGTTTTACGTGAATGCGGATCGGATATAAAAATATGGTGCGGCGATATTGATGATGAATTAACTGCCAAAGGATATATTGTTCCCGGATTAGGCGATGCAGGCGATCTTGCCTTCGGAACAAAAATGCAGGCGTAACATATTTGAAGAAAAAAGAATTTTTTTGTTAAAACATTTTTTTATCATTTATTCTTACAGCATTTCATCTATTTTAGGAGTCTTAAATTTGATGATGAGAAAAATTGCGGTGATATGTTGCATGATTTTTTTGTTGGGAAAGGCCTCAGCACAGGATCCTCATTTTTCTCAATTCTTTTCATCGCCGCTTACTTTAAGTCCTGCATTTACCGGAAAGTTTGATGGACAGTATCGCATTGCAGGTAATTACCGCAATCAATGGGCTACCATAAATAATGCTTTTACAACCGGCACAGCTTCGGTTGATTTTAGAATTATGCAAAATCATATTCCTTCCAATGATGCGTGGGGATTGGGTTTCATGGCATACAACGATAACAGTGCTGCCGGTGCTGTTAATTTTAATTATGCAACCATTTCAACTGCCTATCATAAAGGATTGGATGAAGAAGGGTACCATCAGTTAAGTGCCGGCTTTCAGGTAACGTATGCCAACATGTTTATTAATACTGCTAATTTAAAATTTGAAGATCAGTTAACTACTGTTGGTTTTACCGGAGTAACGAGCGAAATATTCAGTAACACCACTTTAAAGTCTAATTATGTTGATATTAATGCCGGTGTTTTGTATAACGGCAGTACTACCGACAGAAATAATTTTTATTTTGGTGTAAGCTTATATCACATTACAAGGCCGCAACAACATTTTACAGGAGGCTCGTTTGCTTTAAATTCGAGAGCAACCATTCATGCAGGAACTTATTTTCCGATTAGCGAAATAAGCACATTGCATTTAAGTGCATTGCAAAGTTTTCAGGGCGGCGCTTCCGAAACTGTGTTGGGTGGTGCATTTCAATTCACTGCAAATAATGGAAGCGATAAACCTGCAAGTTTATATGCGGGAAGCTGGATGCGTTTTAATGATGCAATCATTCCTTATGTAGGTTTGGAATATAATAATCTGCGTTTGGGTATAACTTATGATGCCAACACTTCATCATTAAAAACTGCTTCGCAGGGACAAGGAGGTTTTGAATTTTCTCTTATTTATATTTATAAGCCTTCGACCGACAAACCAATAAACTGTCCCAAGTTTTAATTACTGTTTTTATTAAGATTTTTAGTGCCGTTGCTCAAAAAAACCAACCTGCCGTAAAAATGCAACCTGATCGAAATAAGAAACAGATTCTACAATTTTATTTTCTTTTATTTCAAATCTTGTAATGTTGTTAAGCACGTAATGCCTGCCATTCATATATTTTGCATCATCATCTTCTGTATGAATTATTGTTCCATCCGATGTATATTCCACAATTGCCGTATTGCCTGTAAACACTGTATGTGTAATGGTGTATTTTAAATCGGGCGATGAGATAAAATATCTCGAAAATATTTCTCTTGCACCTGCCTGTCCTTTTTTATTGCCTTCCCAATTTGGCGATCGGAGTGTGGCATCATCGGCATATAATTTTGATACTGCAACAGTATCGTGTTTGTTCAGAAACAAAAAATATTGATCGATTATTTTATTCAAATTTTTATCTTGATTAAATGCAATGATCGCAAGCAGGTTAAATGTCAGGGTAAATGCAAATTTCAGTTTCATGTGGTTTATTTTTTTGAATGATTTTTCTTTCCGCTTACAAACAGATTATTTTTTATGATGAACCGGTAAGGCAACAATGCGTCATCGCCCGAATATTCAACGCCAATTCTTGTTGTGGCAATGATGTTGTTTTTATTTATTTTATAATCATCATCGGCAATATACAATTCATCGCTTAATAAACTTATTCCGGTTAATCTGGTTGAAATGCCCAATGCTTTGGAAACATTGCCGGGACCTTTTGTTATGGAATGATCGAATTTTATTTTGTTGGTTCGTAACAACATTGTTTCTATTCCGATCACAGGTTCAACTGCACGAATTAAAACAGCATGCGGAATATTTTGGGCATTGGTAACCACATTAAATAAATGATGTATGCCATAACATAAATAAACATAAGCACAACCCCCGGTTGAAAACATAATTTCGGTGCGTTTTGTTCGGCGGTTACCAAAAGCATGAGATGCTTTATCAATTGCACCGTTGTATGCTTCGGTTTCTGCAATTCGCCCTGCGGTTAAAATTCCATCGAATTGCGTTACCAAAACCTTGCCCAGCAAGTCTTTTGCAATGGTAACTACATTTGTTCTCAGATAAAATTCGGGTAGTAATTTATTCCAGTTTGTGCTGATGTTTTTTTGCATTTAGATTTACATTTTAAACAGTTATTTTCGTAGTCCTAAAATTACCCCCTGTGCTGAAAGAAATTATTATAGCCATACAATCCTATTTTCAGGCACATGAATTTATAAAGAAACACAAATTAATGAAATGGATTCTGGTACCCGGAATTTTATATGCCATTCTTTTTATGATCAGCATGTATTATTTCGGACATACTGCCAATAATTTTATTGAATGGCTGAGTTTAAAAACCGGATTAAAAACATGGTTAGATAAAATGAACAGCGGATGGTTAGGTTTCTTTTTTACCATGGGAAGTTTAATGTTGTGGATAGTGATGATGCTGTTTTATTTCTCGCTGTTTAAATATTTATTCCTGGTTATTGGATGCAATAAAAAATTGCCAGATATTTTTT